>JAGBJE010000157.1 GCA_017934625.1 Pseudobutyrivibrio sp.
ATCACGGTGAGCCTTGGCGCGCTCAAACATATCCTTCTGGATAGTCTCAAGAAGCTCAGCTACCTTAGCCTCAACCTGATCAAGTGGGCACTCGATCTTTTCACGTGTATCACGGCGAACAAGTACGCACTTGCCAGCCTCGATATCCTTAGGTCCAAGCTCTACACGAACAGGGATACCACGCATCTCTGCCTCAGAGAACTTCCAACCTGGGCTCTTGTCTGAATCATCAAGCTTAGCACGCATTGTCTTACCAAGACGCTCGCATACTTCGCCTGCCTTCTCAAGTACGCCTTCCTTCTTCTGCTGAATAGGAATAACGATAACCTGTGTAGGTGCAATACGTGGTGGAAGTACAAGACCTGAATCATCACCATGTACCATAATAATAGCACCGATAAGACGTGTAGTCATACCCCAAGATGTCTGGTGAACATACTGAAGCTGATTGTTCTTATCTGTGTACTGAATACCAAATGGCTTAGAGAAGTTTTGGCCAAAGTTGTGTGATGTACCAGACTGTAAAGCCTTACCATCATGCATAAGTGCTTCGATTGTGTATGTAGCCTCAGCACCGGCAAACTTTTCCTTATCTGTCTTCTGTCCACGAACTACAGGCATTGCAAGGACTTCCTCGCAGAAATCTGCATAAAGGTTAAGCATCTGAACTGTACGTGCCTCTGCCTCCTCAGCTGTAGCATGGGCTGTGTGGCCCTCCTGCCATAGGAACTCACGTGAACGAAGGAATGGACGTGTCTCCTTCTCCCAACGAACTACTGAGCACCACTGGTTGTAAACCTTTGGTAAATCTCTGTGAGAGTGGATAATATCCTTATAGAAATCACAGAAAAGAGTCTCAGATGTAGGACGAACGCAAAGGCGCTCCTGAAGCGGGTTAAGACCACCATGTGTAACCCAAGCTACCTCTGGTGCAAACCCCTCAACATGATCCTTCTCAACCTGAAGAAGACTCTCAGGAATGAACATCGGCATGTACACGTTCTGTACTCCTGTCTCTTTGAATCTTCTGTCTAACTCGTGCTGGATGTTTTCCCAGATAGCATAACCATCGGGCTTAATAATCATGCATCCCTTTACTGATGAATATGCAATCAAATCAGCCTTAACAACTACGTCGGTATACCACTGTGCGAAATCCTCAGACATTGAGGTAATCGCTTCTACCAGCTTTTTTTCCTGTGCCATTTTAATCTCCTTATCTATTTTCAAAAATATGCTAACTACAGTTAGCTCTCCCATTTTAATACAAAACATAAAACAAGTCCACCCCTACAAGGGATGGACCTGTCATTATTTCAAATATATTTCTTCAAATCTTCTCACTGGAAGGGGGCTATCGAAGTAATAACCCTGCAAATAGTCTGCTCCAGTGCCTGTCAGGTAATCTACCTGCTCCTTAGTCTCCACACCTTCGATTATAACCATCATTCCAAGGGCCTTGGCCAAGGTGATAATCGTATTTACAATCTTGCGGCCCTTTCTAACATTTTTGTCCATAGAAAGGAATGCCATATCCATCTTAAGAATGTCCGCTGGCACTTCCTTAAGCATGTTTAGAGAAGAGTAACCGCTTCCAAAATCATCAATCTCGATAAGGAAGCCATATTCCTTAAGTGAATTAAGGATTTCGATTTGTCGTTCCTTTTCATTCATGAAGATTGATTCGGTAATCTCAAGCTTTAGCCTTGCTGGGTCAATTCGATATTTTTCCACTAACCCCACAAGAGTCTCGTATAAATCGATGTAATAAAAATCCTTAACAGATATGTTTACCGAAAGTGATAAATCAGTCTCGCCCAGGGATGACCAGTAGGCCAGACGCTTAGCTGCCTGCTCCCAAATATACATATCAAGCTTGTATATGTATCCTGTCTTCTCTAACAGTGGTACAAAGGACGCTGGTGCAATTATGCCTCTATCTGGATGAATCCAGCGTACCAAGGCTTCTGCTATCACTATCTTTTTATCCATGTTTACAACAGGTTGTAAAAACATAGCAAACTGACCTGTCTGCAGTGCCTCTTCAAACTCTGCAATAATCTTTTGCTCTGTAAGATATTCGTGGCGAAGCATATCGCCATAGTATGCAATAGAGTTCTTAAAGCTATCCTTAATAGAATCAATTGCCAGAAAAGCCCCATCCACCATGGAAATCACCGGTGCTTCTCTATCAAAAATCTCATATACACCTAGCAGAATAACCATCCTATAGTGGGCATTATTCAGATAATTGCTCAACTGATTCATGCCTGTCATGAACAGCTCTTCCGTGTATCTACTCTTAGGCATAAGCACTGCAAATCTATCTGCCTCTAATCTGGCAAAGGTGGAGCCAGTCTTAATCTTTTCCCGAATCATATCAGCGCATCTGATTAACAGCCTATCGGCTTCATCAGGACCAAACATATCGTTAACCAGCTTAAAGCCTTTGATGTTGCAGCATACCATGATGTATTCCACACCTGGATTATCATGAAGCATGTTTTTAACCTCTTCATAGAAGGCCTCACGATTAAGGGCTCCTGTAAGGCTGTCGTGACTGCTTCGGTATTTTTCCTCTTCGTATGCTATGAAATCACCTGTCACATCATAGAATGAAAGATAGCATCCACAGTAATATCCACGCTTATCGTAAATCTTATTAAAATGCACATCAAATCTGTACTCTTCACCGTTTATGTTATACAGCTGATTAAAGCTGGTGTTAGAAATAGAATTGGCATCGCGCCCTGCTTTCCACTTTCTAAAACGATCCTCATACACACGCTTGTCTCCGGTAGGTGCAAACATTCTGTTGGCAAACTGATTAGAATATATACAATTATCATTCTCATCAAAGGAAATAAGCGCGCACTCCATTCTCTCTGTAATGGTGGTGAGCATATATTCCACGAATGTCTTTGGATTGTAAAGCAGTGAATAGTAACCAACAAACACTGCACCAATTGCATAAAAGCAAATGGAAACATCAATAGGGAAATCAAAGAACAGATAGAGCACGTTCAAAAGAATGATTCCCATAAACATTATAAGAATTGATAAATATCTGCTACGATGAAAGCCACTGGTCATAATAGTCTTTTTAAGGAAGATGACTATTATGATAGCTACCATTATGTAACAAAAGATTAGATGCACATAATAGTAGTCATTTATAGCAAATGAATAAAACCATTCACCATGATTCAAAAATTTAGCATCCATCCAAAATGCATGGTGCCATTTGACGTTGGTAAACAAGCTTATATTATCAAATATAGCAATGGTTGTAGTAAAGATAGGCGACGCATAGCTGTCTAGCCATACCTTGGTGTACTGCCTTGCATAGAATATAAAGCTAATCAGTATCCAATCAACACCAGCAAAATAAATAATATATCCATATTCTGCCTGCCGGATATCGTGAGTGGCTATAGCGTAGGTGTAACCTAAACAGCTAACAATTGCCACTATAAATAGCTGGATAATCGCTATGCTCAGCTTGCTGTATTTTATTGTATGCTTTGTTCCAATGTATACTGCACACCCCAACAAAATAAATGCTGTAATCATGAACAGCAGAATATAAAATCTTATCAAAAGACGCCCCCTAACTATCCCGCTACTCTACTGTCTTCAAAATCTTCGCCCTTTGGCTTAATATCAAATCCCATTCTCTCCCCAGTGACAGGATGATTAAAGCTGATAAAATGTGAGCAAAGTGCCAGATTATGCCCTGTAGAAACGCCGCCATATTTAACATCTCCTATTATTGGCGCCGTTCTCGAAGCTAGCTGGATTCTTATCTGATGATGTCTGCCAGTGTAAAGGTCTATATCTAACAGCTTTCTGTCGTCCCACTGTTCTACAACCCTATATCTCAACACAGCCTTCTTGCCACGTGGGTCTGATTCCTTTACCACCTTAGACAGATTGGTTCTATTATCTTTAACGAGAAAATCTGTAAGCTCTCCCTCATCCGGGAATGCCTCTCTGTTAATGATAGCATAGTATTTCTTTCTGAAGGTATGCTCTGTAATCTGCTTTGTAAGCTTATTAGCAGCCTCAGATGTCTTGGCGAATACCATTACGCCCTCTACAGGTTGGTCAAGCCTATGTACCACGTGGACCGTAGGCTTTTCATTCTTTGAAGCAAGATAATTGTTTACCTCACTTACCATATCCTTCTCGCCAATATTTTTTGTCTGAGTTGCAACACCCGCTGGTTTGTAGCACACAATAATGCTGTCGTCTTCAAATAGTACGTCCATGTGTAATACCCTCCCCCTATTAAATATATCTATATTATAACTAAATTGGGCCTAGCTTGCTAGACCTTAAGCTTATACCTTAAAGCGATATCCAACACCCCAAATAGTCTCGATATACTGAGGTTTGGATGTGTTCAGCTCAATCTTCTCACGAATCTTATTTACGTGCACTGTTACTGTGGAGATGTCGCCGATAGATTCCTCTCCCCAAAGTGTCTCAAAAAGCTGCTCCTTAGAGTAGATTACGTTAGGATTCTCTGCAAGGAAGGTAAGTAAATCAAATTCCTTGGCTGTGAAAATCTTTTCCTCGCCGTTAATCCATACGCGACGGCTGGCCTTGTCTATTCTAAGGCCGCGGATGCTGATTTCGTTCTTTTGGATTGCTGGAGACTGAACCAGTCTTTCGTATCTGGCCAGGTGCGCCTTTACGCGGGCAACAAGCTCGCTTGGTGAGAATGGCTTGGTGATATAATCGTCTGCCCCGAGGCCAAGGCCTCTGATTTTATCGATTTCTTCCTTCTTGGCTGTAACCATAAGGATTGGCACATTCTTAACCTCACGGATGCGCTTGCATAGCTCAAAGCCATCTATTCCCGGAAGCATTAGGTCAAGGATATACATATCGTAATTTCCTGCCAAGGCCTTCTGCAAGCCCTTTTCACCGTCTGCTTCTATATCTACCTCAAAGTTAGAAAGCTCCAGGTAGTCCTTTTCAAGCTCTGCAATTGCTTCCTCGTCTTCAATGATTAATATTCTACTCATTTCTAGCCTCCTCATTTTCTAAGAATTTTCTGATAACGAAGTACATGGTGGTGCCTTCGTTTTCCTTGCTGGTAACCCAAATCTTGCCACCGTGGTCCTCTACGATTTTCTTAACAATAGAAAGACCTATACCGCTGCCACCTGCTGCAGAATTGCGGGAAGTGTCAGCGCGGTAGAATCTATCAAAAACATAAGGCAAGTCATGGGTTGCGATGCCCTTGCCATTATCTGAAATCTCTATCTGAACAAAATCTCCAACATCCTTAAGCACTATGCCAACACGGGATGCCACATCAGCCCTCATGTATTTAACAGAATTGCTGACGATGTTGTGGATGATGCGCCCCAGCTGCTCCGGATCTGCGATTATCAGCACGTCTGGATCTACAAAATTAGCATAATCAAGTCTAATGTGCTGATTTTCCAAATCCATCCCCAGTTCTTCGACGCAATCCTCAAAATAAGCATGAAGATTAAGCTTCTGGAAATTGTATGGAATCTTGTTAGTATCTATATTTGAGTACAGTGTAAGTTCATTGATGAGTGTGTTCATCTCACCAGCCTTGTTATAGATAGTTCGGATGTATTTTTCCTGTTTTTCTGGTGTGTCTGCCACTCCATCAAGCATGCCTTCTGCATAGCCCTTTATGGCTGTAATTGGTGTTTTCAGGTCATGGGCGATGTTTGAAATTAGCGCCCTCTGCTCCGCCTCATCCTCCAGCCTATCCTTGGCATTATTCTTAAGACGGATTCGCATATCCTCAAAGGCATTGCAAAGCTCGCTCATCTCGTCTTTGCCAGTAGATGCCACGCTGAAATCCAGATTGCCCTCTTTGATATTGTTAGCAGCTGCCTTAAGAAGCTTCAGCTGTGGGGCAATACCTCTATAAATCCATACAACCATGATGATTGCAGTCAATATCAAGATAACAAACTCTGCCACGCAAAAATTCAACACCAGCTGGTCGAACTTTCCCGCCTCATCCATGTAGTTTTTCACTGAATGGATGATTTCGTTTGTAAGTATTTGTTCCTCTGTGGCTTCCTTTACGATACCCTTTAAGCCAAGCATAAGAGAACTAAAGATAGCTACGGGGACTATTGTGATTATTAGGAATGAAATTATAAGTCGATTTTTTAGTTTCATGTTATACCCTCATTAAAAAAGCAGCCACGCTACGTGACTGCTTTTATTATAACATATTTGACAATTTTAAAGATATTTCTTTAATGCATCAACCTTATCTGTGTGCTCCCAAGGTAAATCAACATCTGTACGGCCGAAGTGACCATAAGCTGCTGTTGGGCGGTAGATTGGGCGACGAAGATCGAGCATCTTGATGATTCCTGCTGGACGAAGGTCGAAGTTCTCGCGAACGATTTCGATAATCTTCTCATCTGAAAGCTTTCCTGTGCCGAATGTGTCTACCATGACAGATGTAGGCTCTGCTACGCCGATAGCGTATGAAAGCTGAATCTCACACTTGTCAGCAAGGCCTGCTGCAACGATGTTCTTTGCAACGTAACGTGCTGCATAAGCACCTGAACGGTCTACCTTAGTGCAATCCTTACCTGAGAATGCACCACCGCCGTGACGAGCGTATCCACCGTAAGTGTCAACGATAATCTTGCGGCCTGTAAGACCTGCATCACCGTGTGGACCACCGATAACGAAACGGCCTGTTGGGTTGATGAAGAACTTTGTCTTGTCATCAATCATATCCTTAGGAATGACTGGGTCGAATACGTATTTCTTGATGTCTGCGTGAATCTGTTCCTGAGTAACATCTTCATCATGCTGAGTAGATAAAACTACAGCCTCAAGTCTAACTGGCTTGCCAGCCTCGTCATACTCTACAGATACCTGTGTTTTGCCATCTGGGCGAAGGTACGAAAGTGTACCGTCTTTGCGGACATTGGTAAGCTGAAGAGCAAGTCTATGAGCAAGAGAAATAGGATAAGGCATGAGTTCTTCTGTTTCGTTAGTAGCGTAACCGAACATCATACCCTGGTCACCAGCGCCTGTATCCAGGTCGTCTGTAAGTGAACCTTCCTTTGCCTCAAGAGCCTTGTCAACACCCATAGCAATGTCAGCGGATTGTTGATCAAGAGCGACCATAACAGCGCAAGAGTTTCCATCGATGCCTTTCTTTCCATCGTCATAACCGATTTCAAGAAGAGTCTTGCGAACAATAGCAGGAACGTCAAGCTGTGCCTTTGTTGTGATCTCACCTGTTACAAGAACGAATCCTGTACAAGAAGCAGTCTCACAAGCTACACGGCTCATAGGATCAGCTGCCATACAAGCATCAAGGATGGCATCAGATATGGCATCACATACCTTATCTGGATGGCCTTCTGTTACTGACTCTGAAGTAAAAAGTAACTTTTCCATTTTTTGACTCTCTTTCTGTAAAAATAAAATAGTTGCCTAAGCTTATCTAGTATAACGTCATTAGCTCTTTTCTTCAATATACAACTAATAGTTTTTGTTAGCAATAAAAACATAGATTCTTGAAAAACATCAGTTTTTCGGGAATCGTAAATACCATCAAAATAGATTTATCTATTTTGATGTCCTGCAAAGCAGGATTCTTGCTGACAATTTCCTTGTTTGGTCAGCAAGAAGTCATAGATTTTTCAGATTTTAAGCATTGCCTATGGTTTATTTTCTGTTAAAATTTATTTATAAGATACTAGGGATTTTATAGCTTGAAATAATAAAAAGGGACGTTGATTATGATTACATTAACTGTTGATAATCTAACTCCTGGCATGATAGTTGCTTCGCCTATTGTAACTAAGCGTGGTCAGACCATTTCTAAGCCAGGTGAAAAGCTAACTCCACAACTAATTGCAAAGCTTTCTTTCTACAAGATTGACGTGGTAACTGTTGAGGGACAGGCATCTGCGCCTGTTGACACTGAGGCTGTTGCTAAAAAGTCCAATCCTAAGCCTGATGATAAGAAGGCTGAGCCTCAAAATACTAATAAGCTTGATAAACCTAAGGAAGAATCCCGAGTCAGCGATCAGATTACTTACTCTCAACGACTTAAACAATCAAGCCATTTCCAAAAGTTCCAGTCTGACTATGCCTTAAACATTGCAAATCTCAAGGAACATTTTAATTCCATCATAGCAGGCGGCAACGCTGACTGCTGCACTGATTTGCTAGAACAATGCGAAGCATTATTTAAGTCTAAGACTACACTTGAACTTTTCGATATGCTGGCAAACATGAGAAATCTTGAAGATCCTATCTATTCTCATTCATTAAATGTAGGACTTATTGCCCGCTGCATTGGTAAGTGGTTACACCTGTCAAAATCAGATTTAAACACCTTGACCCTGGCAGGATTGCTTCATGATATTGGAAAGACTCAAATTCCAGAGGACATTCTTAACAAGCCTGGCAAATACACCGACGAAGAATTCGCCACCATGAAGACACATCCGCTCCTTGGAAAAAAGATTCTTAATGGCAAGGGCTTTGATTCCAGAATCCTTGCAGCCACATTGCAGCACCATGAAAGAAGTGACGGAAGCGGCTACCCTAGAGGCCTGATGGAAGATGAGATAGATGATTTTGCTGCTATCATTGCTATAGCAGATGTATATGATGCCATGACTTCTGCAAGAGCCCACCGTGATCCGCTGTGTTCCTTCCAGGTTATCAACCAGTTTGAAAAGGATGGACTTAACAAATATCACACTAAGTACGTCCTCACCTTCTTAGAGCACATGGCTAACACCTACAACAACAGCCGCGTTATGCTTAACACAGCAAAAACAGGCCGCGTAGTCTACATTAATAAAAGCGACTTATCACGACCTGTCATTCAGCTTGATTCCGGCGAAATCATTAGCCTGGCCGACAATCAGCATAAGGATTTATATATTAAATCTATTCTCTAAAGGCTTCTTCTATTCTGGCACTTAGGCCTGAGTAGCGCTTAGCCTGAGATGTGTTATCCACCATCGAATAGAAAACATCTGCGTCGCCTACCATGGTGACGCATTTTTTTGCTCTGGTAATGGCTGTGTACAGTATGTTTCTGTTCATCAGCATCTTTGGTCCTTCCATTATAGGCATTACCACCGCAGGATATTCCGAACCCTGAGATTTATGAATAGTGATGGCATAAGCAAGCTCCAGCTCATCAAGGCTTGCAAATGGATAAACCACCTTTCTTCCTTCTTCATATTCCACAGTGATAGTCTTGGCCCAATCATTAATATCCTTGATAATTCCCACATCACCGTTGAACACACCAACGCCCTTTTCAATGGCGATATTATAATTGCCAGTTATCTCCCACTCCAGCTGATAGTCATTACGAATCTGCATGACCTTATCTCCCTCGCGGAAGATTCTGGTATCACCGCTCCACTCATTCTTCTTAGGAGATGGCGGATTCAGGAAATTCTGCAATATTCCATTCAATCTCTCAACACCAATCAGTCCCTTTCTTGTTGGGGTAAGAACCTGAATCTCACTGATTCCAGCATCTACATACTTTGGCATCTTATCCCTTACCAGGGTCAACATCACACTGATGATTGTATCTGCATCATTTCTCTTTAAGAAGAAGAAATCCTTTGATTTATTATCAAGCACCACATGCTCACCCTGATGAATCTTGTGGGCATTCATGACGATATCACTTTCCTGAGCCTGACGGAAAATCTTCTCTAGGGTTACGGATGTGAATTTCCGAGACGCCAAAATATCCTTTAGCACATTACCAGGGCCAACGCTAGGCAGCTGATGCTCATCTCCTACCAATATCAGCCTGGTTCCTGGCGAAATCGCCTTAAGCAAGGCATACATCAGAGATACGTCCACCATGGACATCTCATCGATTATGATAACATCGCACTCCAGCGGGTTATCTTCGTTTCGCTCAAACCTGGCAAAGGATGTGTTGTCATCATCGCTGATGTTTCCTGCCACCTCTAGCATTCTATGGATGGTTCTTGCCTCGTAGCCTG
>JAGBJE010000158.1 GCA_017934625.1 Pseudobutyrivibrio sp.
ACACCCTTCTTCCGGAGGAGATGCTTGAGTATACTAAAAGATTTACAATCGATAAAGTAAAGAAGACTAAGCATTTGCTACTTCATTTTGGAGCAGTTGACCAGGTGGCATTTGTGGCTTTAAATGGCATTAACCTGGGGGCTCATGAAGGAGGCTACACATCATTTTCCTTTGATATAACAGATTACATAGTAGAGGGGGAGAATGAGCTTAAGGTAAAGGTAAGAGACTACACAGATAGAATAGGCTATGCAAGAGGAAAGCAGTGCCTGGAGCCTAGTGGTATGTGGTATAGCGCACAAAGTGGAATTTGGCAGACTGTGTGGATGGAATGGGTACCTAAAGTATATGTATCAAATGTAACCCTTGTTCCTAATATAGATGAGAATAAGTTAAATATAGATTTAAAAGTATCCGAGCTGAAAGGGCAGGTGAATATCACATCATCTAATCCAGATTTAATAAAAGATTTTAATGTAGATACAATAAAGGATGACAAGATTTATGTGACTGTGAATCTGAATGAATATAAGCTTTGGAGTCCAGAAGAGCCAAATCTATACTTTTTAAATATAGAATACGGTAAGGATAGCTTTTCAACCTATTTTGCTATGAGGCATTTCGGTGTAGGGCAGGATGAAAAGGGAATTCCTAGGTTAACTCTTAATCATAAGCCATATTTTATGAATGGAGTATTAGATCAGGGCTATTATCCGGAAAGCCTTATGACACCACCTTCTGATGCAGCCATGATAAATGATATTGAGACTATTAAGAGTCTCGGCTTTAATATGATTAGAAAGCATTGTAAGATTGAGCCCATGCGATGGTATTTCCACTGCGATAGGATAGGTATGATTGTTTGGCAGGATATTGTAAATGGTGGTACTAAGTATGATATGAATATGATTTGTAATATTCCTACTGTGGTTAGACCTTTTGGAAATTCCGGAGATAAGAACAGATTATTTCTAAGATTTACTGGTAGAAACACTGATAAATCTAAAGAAGTATGGTTTAATGAATGCGCAGAGACTATGAAACAATTAAAAAATGTACCTTGTATTGGACAGTGGTGCTTGTTTAATGAGGGCTGGGGGCAGTTTGATGCCAGGTCATGCTTAGAATTTGCTAAGAAATATGATGATACAAGACCTATTGATGCAGCTAGTGGCTGGTTCCATGAAGGATGTGGAGATGTTTTCTCAGAGCACGTGTACTTTGAAGACTTTAAGGTGAAGCTTTCAAACAAGCCTTATGTGGTGTCTGAATACGGTGGATTTTCACTAAAAGTAGGAAATCATGTAAAAAGAGATGCAGTGTACGGTTATAAAAAATATGACCACGCAAAGGACATGCAAGATGCGTATGATGACATTATGGCTAAAATAAAGTCCCTCCAGGAAGAGGGACTGAGTGCAGCTGTTTATACACAAGCAACTGATATAGAAGACGAGCTAAATGGTCTTATGACTTACGATAGGAAGGTGCAAAAACTGTATTAAACCAGCTTTGTGGAAATGCCATTCCAAGGATGATTCCCATAACAATTGCGCCTGCTGTTTTTAAAGTGGATAAACCATAAGTTGCAAATTCTGGAATATTGTTAGTAATTAAATAGTAAGAAGTATAATAAATTCCGGCACCAGGTACCAGTGGGAAGATTCCTGCTATAAGGTAAATGGTGACGGGATTTTTACGTTTAGCTGCAATAGCCCTGGAAAATGTAGTTAGCAGAAAAGAGCCAACTACATTACCAAGGGTAGGAGCTGACAGAACAGCTGATATTATTATGTAAAAAATCCAGCCTATTGCACCTGAAAGTCCACAGTGAATAAGCTCTGACTTAGGCGCGCTAAATACAATGGCGAAGCAAAGTGTTGCTATCATAGCAACAATAAATTGAACAAAGTAATATAAAATCATTATATAATTATTCCTCCGATTTGAACTATAGAAATGACAATACCTATTCCGACTGCGATACAAAAAGCTGTTAGTAATGCATCGATAACTCGGATAGAGCCTGACAGGTAATCACCGTTAATGAAATCCCTTATTCCATTTGTAATAGGGATACCAGGTACCAAAGGCATAATACTTCCTATAATAATCTTATCAAAATGAACAGGGAGGCCACTGACGTAGAAAAGTACAGCAACAATAGCAATTACCATACTGGCTAATACGTTTGTTATAGTTTTCGAATGTGTAGTTCTTGATTCAAAGTCTAAGAATAGTTTGAGAACAGCACCAACAACGATAGCACACATGGCATCTAAGATTGAGCCTCCGAACATGTATGAGAAACCTCCGCAACCAATAGCGGTAGCAACGACAAGTACGGGCAAACTATAAGAGGCAATCTTTTTACATTCTTCTAATTCGAGCCAGGCATCATCAAGTTCTATTTCTTTTGCGCAGACCCTTCTGCATAATGAATTAAGTGCTGCTATTCTTGCTAAGTGCATTGGGTACATAGGCACATGCCTTATCATAGAGCTGGCATGTTCAGTTACCTCGTCGGCACTGGCAAATATTCCGTTGCTAAGAACATATACATCACAGTCTGTTATTTCGTATGCATTCAATATTGCAAGAACACTGTCTTCCACTCTATATACTTCAGCTCCATTTCGAAGCAAGATGTCTCCTAATTCAACTGCGAAGGATAATACTTTTTTTGTATCGTTCATGTTAATCACCTTGTTTAAAATACTACCATTAGATTATCTACGATTAGGGAAAGATTTTCAACGACATTATTAAGTTATTTACATATGTGGATAACTTTTGGGGAAAACTATGTTCGTTGAAAGATGTGTCAGTTAATTCATAATCTTGCAAAATCAAGGTTTATCAACTGATAACATTAAAACTATTGTGGATAAATATATATAATTATAGGATAAATGAAGTTATCCTCAACAATAAAATTGATAATTGTGGAAACTGTGGAAAACTTTAGAATTATGTTGAATCAATCTTCAACAAGTGGGATGAGATGTTCAATCCAGGTTTCTTGCTGACAATTTCATAGTTTTATCAGCAAGACGTTAAATATTCATGATAGATATGATATAATATGTCAGCAAAGTTAGAAGTAAATAGGAGGTCTAAAATGGCAGATAAAGAAACATGTGCTTCAGCAAGCTCATGTAGCAGAGGCTCTTGTGAGGGCTGTCCTTCTAAGGAGGCAGCGGCAAAGGGTGTTAGAAATACAGCATTCCTAGAAGAGCCAAATAAAAATTCCCATATAAAACATGTAATCGGAGTAGTATCTGGTAAGGGTGGCGTTGGAAAGTCGCTTGTTACATCTTCACTGGCAGGTGTAATGGCACGCGCTGGATATTCAGTAGGTATTTTGGATGCAGATATCACTGGTCCATCTATCCCAAAGATGTTTGGTGTTCATGGCCCTGCAACAGGCAACGAGGATGGTACATTCCCTGAGGTAGCAGAGGATGGCACAAAGATTATGTCAATTAACCTGATGCTTGATGATGAGGAAGCGCCAGTTGTATGGCGTGGTCCTGTTATCGCCGGTGTTGTAAAGCAGTTTTGGACAGATGTACAGTGGGGTGATGTGGATTATCTATTTGTTGATATGCCACCAGGAACAGGTGATGTTCCACTTACATGCTTCCAGTCACTTCCAGTGGATGGTATTGTTATCGTAACCAGCCCACAGGAGCTTGTTCAGATGATTGTTAAGAAGGCATACAACATGGCAGACATGATGCACATTCCAGTTATCGGACTTGTGGAAAACTATTCATACATCGCTTGTCCTGATTGTGGAAAGAAGATTGAAATATTCGGTGAAAGTCATGTAGATGAAGTGGCAGCTAGCCTTAACATCCCAGTGCTTGGTAAAATGCCAATGGATAGAAGCTTCGCCACAGCAGCTGATGCTGGTCGCATCTACGACGTAGAAAATACCTACCTCGCTGGTGCAAAAGACATAATCGAGTCACTATAAACATTAATTAAATCTTTAATTAATAATGCAACTATAAATATTATATGAGGATGGCATACTATGGTAAAGGTAGGTTGTAATTAGCAAGCTATAATATTTCTTAAGCGAAGCATTCTAAGCTGAGCGTAGAAATATTATGCTTGTTAATGTAACAACCGAGCCACAACTTATAAGCCATCCGGATTAGGAGATTATTATGGCACAGAATCCAGTAGTTACAATCGAAATGGAAAATGGCGATATCATGAAAGCGGAGCTTTATCCTGAGATTGCCCCTAACACAGTTAACAATTTTATTAGCTTAATTAATCATAATTTCTATGATGGAGTAATCTTCCATCGTGTTATTAATGGTTTCATGCTTCAGGGCGGAGATCCAGATGGCACGGGAATGGGTGGCCCTGGCTACTCAATCAAGGGTGAGTTCTCTAGCAACGGCTTTAAGAATGATTTAAAGCATGAGCCAGGTGTTCTTTCAATGGCTCGTACAATGATTCCTGATTCAGCAGGAAGCCAGTTCTTTATTATGCACAAGACAAGTCCACATCTTGATGGTGACTATGCAGCTTTTGGTAAGGTAATCGAGGGAATGGATGTTGTTAATAAGATTGCTGAGACTGCAACTGATTGGTCAGATAGACCAGTGGAGGAGCAGAAGATGAAGAAGGTTACTGTAGAGACATTTGGTGTTGAGTATCCAGAACCAGAAACAATCTAAAATCAATGTTATTGCGTAAATAAATTTTTTATGATAATATAACGGCACGCTTTGCGTGTCGTTTTTATTATATAATGCCAACATCATATGGAAATTAACAAACTAGTATCATGTTTTAGTCTTTGGGTCATCGTTGAGATGATTTCTTTTTTGAACACTTTAATCAGTGGAAGAATCCTAAAATCAAGATTTCAAATGAAAAAGATATATTGTGTCCATTTGTTATTTCTTATCAAGAAATCAAAAGCTGGTAATGATATATTGCAAAAATTATATTTGGGTTTAAGTAACGATAAGCTTCGTCAAATCATAATACGCGCTCTTAGAAAACCAACACTAAAAAAACAATTTGAATATATTGATAAGAAAATAGGATGTGAAGCAATCGCATTGGTTCATAATTATATGTTGCAGCCAGGTAAAGAAGCTTATACTGATTTAGAAAGAGGGGTTAGTGATAAGCTTAGATTAATGGAGCTTACAATAAACGAGCTTAGAAAGACTCTACTCAACAATAAGTTAAGATTAGTGCTGGATAAAACAATAATAATGCTAATAAATCTAACGTTATATTTTTACATTCAAAATGAATATAGCCTGGATATATTTATTGTTGTTAATACATTAGGTGTTATTTGGTTTATTATTCTGGATTATGAAAGCGTATCTGCTGTTTTGAAATTTAGAGAAAGAAATCTTGCAAGAGATTTTCGGAAACAAAAAAAGACCCTGGCACCTGCTTATGCTATAAAAACTATTTTTACAACAGCTGCAGGGCTGGGCCTTATAATAAATATTTCTATGATTGCTGTGAATTATCTTGGACTGGTAATTTAATACGAAGCTTTGTTATACGTTTTTTTTCTACAGATAATACTCTAATTATGGCACCATTTTCGGAAACATAGGTTTCGCCTGCATTTGGAAAATGGTCAAATGCACCGACTATGTAGCCACCGATGGTGTCATAATCCTCACTGGTAAAGCCAAGAGGGATTATTTCGCAAAGGTCTTCCAGATTCATGGAACCAAGTACTTGATACTCCCGTTCATTAAGCTTAATTATTGGATCTTCTTCGTCTTCATCATATTCATCACGAATCTCACCAACAATTTCCTCTAACAAATCTTCCATGGTAATCATTCCGGCCAGGTCACCATATTCATCCAATACTATTGAAACTGTGGCTGCTTCTTCACGCATTTCATCAAAGAGGTCAGACACATTTTTCATTTCAAAGGTAAAATAGACATCTCTGATAAAATCTCTTACATTAAAATCATCAGAAGGTAAAACTCCAAGGAAATCCTTCATATTAACAATACCGATGATATTTTCTGTATCAGGCTCGCATACAGGAATACGTGTGTACATATCCTCCTTGAATACGGAGATTAAATCCTGATAGCTTATGTCAGCGTCTACCATTGTCATATCAATTCTTGGAATCATAACTTCCTTAGCGCAAGCATCAGAAAAATCAAATACCTTGTGAATCATTGTACGCTCATCACCTTCAATGGCGCCGCTTTCGTGACTTACATCAACCATCGTACGGATTTCCTCTTCAGTGATGGTCTCATCCTTGAAATCCGGGTCAATACCAAATAGCCTAATTATAATTCCAGCAAGGAAATTTACAATTGCAATAACAGGTGTAAGTAGCCACATTAACGAACCGATGATTGGTGCAAATAAAAGACTGAGGTTAGTGGAATTTAGTGTAGCTAATGACTTAGGCGTAATCTCACCAAAAATCAATATTAACAGAGTAAGAATACCAGTTGCGATACCAGCTCCAACACTGCCAAATATATCAATGGCAAGAGTAGTAGCAAGAGAAGAAGCTGATAAGTTTACAATGTTATTTCCTATTAGTATTGCAGAAAGCATTTTCTTTGGCCGCTCTACAACATTAAGAACTCTTAAAGCTCTTTTATCACCATCATCAGCCATGGTCTTAAGCTTGATTTTGTTAACAGTAGTCAGGGCAGTTTCCGCAGACGAAAAGAATGCAGATAGAGCCAATAATAAAACTAGAATTATAAATCTTATTAACAGGTGTGTGTCCAATTAATCCTCTCCTTTGTTCATTGACCTTTATATTGGTTATAGTGCCAATCTTTTTTCGAATTATAATATATAATATCACAACATTATCTCTACACAAAGAACTCTATCTTTGTTAAAATATTTTTTATGAGAAAAAGATTAATTTTATTATCACTAATATTAACTATGTCCGTTAGCATGTTTGGCTGCGGTAAATATAATCAGTCTGAGATTGAGCTTAGGGATGCTGGGGTTGAAGCATTAGACTCTGGTGATTACGATAACGCTATAGATTTATTTAATCAGGCTCTTGGCAAATCAATTGGTAAGGTTACAGATTTAGAGATTGACATTAACTACTACAAGGCAGCAGCTCAGTTTAAGGCGGGCTATTTTGAAGACGCAGCGAAGACATACACATATCTTATTAAATATGATAAGGATAATTATGAGGCTTACTTCCTTAGAGGCAGTATATATGCAGATGAAGGAGAGATAGGAGAGGCTATTACCGATTATGACGCGGCTGTAGCTATAGATGAGAAGAACTATCTATTGTATATACAGATTTATGAGAATCTAAATGCGCTAGGTTATACTGATCAGGGGCTTGTATATCTGAACGATGCACTTCAAGTAGCTGATAAATCTGCCAACGGTAAGTATTATAAAGGTAGGATATATTACCTGCTCGGTCAGACATCTGAGGCAACTTCAAATCTTCAGGCTGCAGTTGATAAGGATATAATAGAAGCCAAGCTTTATCTTGCAAAGATTTATCAGGATGCAGGAGAGTATGATAAAGCACAGGCCTTGCTTACAGAATACGCAGAAAGTGATGAGGTTACCAGTGATGCATTGGCAACACTTGGAGATATAGAGCTGGCAGGTGGCAACTATGAAAATGCATTAGGTTATTATCAGGCCGGGTTGACTTTAGATTCAATTGACAATATGCCATCCCTAATGAAGGGGCAGGTGGCAGCTTTAGAAAAGCTTGATAGATACTCCGAGGCTAAGGACATCTTGACACAATATCTTGAGCTTTATCCTGATGATGAGGAGGCTGCAAAGGAGTTAATATTCCTACAAACACGATAAAAAGCAGTTTTTAGACACACTATATATAGTGTGTCTATTTTATTTATTGCTACCAAATATTGTATGCGTTGAAACATAATTCCACCTAGAAAATTATCAAATTAAAAACGTTATTTTAGGTAATTATGACGAAAAACACAATATCTAGTTTTTATCCATTGAATGCCTTACTATATTTTGATAACATATAAGCAAGTCGAAAGTACCTTAGATGAACAAAATGTCGCGACAACCAAAAAAGGTGAAGGGGAGTCCTTTATTGACACACTTAAGGATACTAGGAAAGGAAATTGGTGAGTAGAATTGTTTGATGTTGTAAAAAGAGATGGAGAAATCGCAGAGTTTAATTTAGGGAAAATTAACGATGCAATTGCAAAGGCTTTTGAAGCCACTGGCAAGGCTTACAATGATGATATTATCGGCTTATTATCACTTAGAGTCTCAGCAGATTTTCAGTCAAAAATTAAAGAGGGAAAGATTTCAGTTGAAGACATTCAGGATTCAGTTGAAAATGTCTTAGAGCAAACTGGCTATACAGATGTAGCAAAGGCTTACATATTATATAGAAAACAGCGCGAAAAGATGCGTAACATGAAGTCTACAGTTCTTGATTACAAGAATGTTGTAGATAGCTATGTTAAGGTTGAGGATTGGAGAGTTAAGGAAAATTCTACAGTTACATATTCAGTAGGTGGTCTTATTCTTTCTAACTCAGGCGCAATCACAGCTAATTATTGGTTATCAGAGATTTATGATGAGGAGATAGCACAGGCACACCGCAATGCTGATATCCACATTCATGATCTTTCAATGCTTACAGGCTACTGTGCAGGTTGGTCACTTAAGCAGCTTATCCAGGAGGGCTTAGGCGGAATCACAGGTAAGATTACATCTGCTCCAGCAAAGCATTTATCAGTACTTTGCAATCAGATGGTTAACTTCCTTGGTATCATGCAGAATGAATGGGCTGGCGCTCAGGCTTTCTCATCATTTGATACATATCTTGCACCATTTGTTAAGACTGATAAGCTTTCATATGAAGAAGTTAAGAAGTGCCTTGAGGCATTTATATATGGTGTTAATACACCTTCTCGTTGGGGTACACAGGCTCCATTTTCTAATATCACATTAGATTGGACCGTACCAAACGACCTTGCAGAGCTTCCAGCTATCGTTGGTGGCAAGGAAATGGACTTTAAGTACAAGGACTGCAAGAAGGAAATGGATATGGTCAACAAGGCATTCCTTGAGATTATGATCGAGGGTGATGCTAATGGACGTGGTTTCCAGTATCCAATTCCTACATATTCAATCACACGTGATTTTGATTGGTCTGATACAGAGAACAACAGACTATTATTCGAAATGACAGCTAAATACGGAACACCATATTTCAGCAATTACATTAATTCTGATATGGAGCCAAGTGACGTTCGTTCTATGTGCTGTCGTCTTCGTCTTGACCTTAGAGAGCTTCGTAAGAAGTCAGGTGGTTTCTTCGGTTCAGGTGAGAGCACAGGTTCAGTAGGTGTAGTTACTATCAATCTTCCTCGTATTGCATATCAGGCTAAGGACGAGGCAGATTTCTACGCTAGATTAGACAAGCTTATGGATATCAGCGCACGTTCACTTAAGATTAAGCGTGGCGTTATCACAAAGCTTCTTGATGAGGGATTATATCCTTACACAAAGAGATATTTAGGTACATTTGACAACCACTTCTCTACAATCGGTCTTATCGGTATGAATGAAGTAGGCCTTAATGCTAACTGGCTTCGTGCAGATATGACAGATAAGAGGGTTCAGCAGTTTGCAAAGGATGTGCTTAATCACATGCGTGAGCGTCTCTCTGATTATCAGGAGATGTACGGTGACCTTTACAACCTTGAGGCTACACCAGCAGAATCAACAACATACCGTTTTGCAAAGCATGACCGTGAGCAGTTCCCAGATATTATTACAGCTGGTAAGGAAGGAGATACACCATTCTATACAAACAGCTCACACATGCCAGTAGAATACACATCTGATATCTTTGATGCCCTTGAGGTTCAGGATGAGCTTCAGACACTTTACACATCAGGTACTGTATTCCATGCATTCATTGGTGAGAAGCTTCCTACATGGGAGTCAGCTGCAAATCTTGTTCGCAAGATTGCTGAGAACTATAAGCTTCCATACTACACATTGTCACCTACATACTCAGTATGTAAGGAGCATGGCTATATAGCAGGTGAGCATTTCACATGTCCTCACTGCGGTAAGCCAGCAGAGGTTTACAGCCGAATCACTGGCTACTATCGTCCTGTACAGAACTGGAACGAAGGCAAGACTCAGGAGTTTAAGAATCGTAAGCTATACGATATTGCAGGAAGCGTTTGCCGTCGTGCTGGTGAGAAGAAGGCTAAGGCTGAGCAGCCAGAAATTAATCTTCAGGTAGTTTCAGAAGAGCCTACTACAGGTGTTAAGTACCTGTTCACTACAAAGACATGTCCTAACTGTGCTAGAGCTAAGGAGATATTAGAGGATGAGGATTACATCCTTGTAGATGCTGAAGAGCAGGTAGAAATGACAAAGAAGTATGGCGTCATGCAGGCACCAACACTTGTTGTAGTAAACGGTGATGATGTTAAGCGTTATGCTAATGCTAGCAACATTCAGAAATATGTTGATGAAAACTAAAATTTAAATTATATAAAGGGCGCTTTGGAATATTCCAAGGCGCCGTTTTTACGTGTTGTAGTAACTGACAGAAGTCAAAAAATATCACCTTCTATAAAATTAACCACTTTTTTTGCGGAAGATTAAGGTTTAAGATATACAAGTGATTAATGAATATTAGGAGGTATGCTATGCAAAAATGGTCTAGGTTATTATATCAGCCAGCTCTTCCATTATATGGAGATAGGAGAGTGACAGGCTGTGATGAACATATTAGGATTTCAAGAAAGGCTGCTTCAGAGGGAATGGTGCTTCTTGAAAATGATGGAACACTTCCGCTTTCTAAGGAACAGCCAGTGGCACTGTTTGGAAAAGGCTGTGTAGATTATGTAAAGGGCGGTGGTGGCTCTGGTGATGTATATTGTAAATACGTACACGGGCTATACGATGGCCTAAAGGCAAATGGAGTAGATGTGTACGAGCCGCTCATTAGCTTTTACAAGGATGATTTGAAGGCACAATATGCTATGGGCCGTGTGCCTGGTATGACTGCAGAGCCAGTACTTACTGATGAGCTTCTTAAAGGCGCTATCGCATATACGGATACAGCTATCATCGTTATCAGCAGATTCTCAGGTGAGGGTTGGGATAGAAGCGATGTTGAGTGTAACAATGAATACAATCCTTGGGAATCAGAAACATCTATGCCAAAGATTGCAGGAGAGATTTTCCCAGAGGGAGATTTCTATCTTACAAAGGAAGAAAAAGCTTTAGTTGAAACAGTAAAGAAGAGCTTTAAAAAGGTAATTGCTGTAGTAAACATTGGTGGCATTATCGATTTAAGATGGCTTAAGGAAGATGGAATAAATGCAGCCCTTTACATGGGCCAGGGTGGTATGGAAGGCGGCGATGCAGCAGCTGATATCATGCTTGGTAAAGTAAATCCATCAGGTAAGCTTGTAGATACATTTGCAGGTGAGCTTACAGATTATCCATCTACAGCAGGCTTCCACGAATCCTTTGATTATGTTAATTACAATGAAGATATTTATGTAGGCTACAGATATTTCCTTACTATTCCAGAGGCTGAGAAGAAAATCGTATATCCATTTGGATATGGAATGAGCTATACTAGCTTTGAAAGCAGTATTGTATCCATGTCTCTTTGCGAAGATACCTTCTATTTTACTGTGAAGGTAACAAACACAGGTGCTAAGCCTGGTAAACAGGTAGTGCAGCTATACTATAGCGCCCCACAGGGCAAGCTGTATAAACCAGCTAGGGAGCTTGGAGATTTTGCCAAGACTAAATGCTTAAAGCCAGGGGAGAGTCAGATACTTACACTTTCTGTTAGTAAATATCAGATGTCTTCTTATGATGATTTAGGCAAGATTAAGGATGCTTGCTACGTGTTAGAAAAAGGCCAGTATCGCTTCTGTCTTGGAAATAATTCGTTAGATGTTTCAAGGGTTGATCTGGTTTGGGATAGTGAAGAAGATGAGGTTATAAAGGAACTGACCCATAAGCTTGCACCAGTAGAGCTACCTAAGCGAATGCTATCAGATGGCACATACGAGGAGTTGCCACAGGGCAAGCACAAGGATATAAATGAAAGCGTAATTACAAAGATGGAGCCAGGCACAGAGGAGGCTCTTACACCTGTAGTTCGCGGTAGGGATAGCTACTGCCTAATCTCTCCATTCAAGGAGGGGGCACACCCATTTTCTGAGGTGGCAGAAGGCAAAATAACCATAGATGAATTTGTAAATCAGCTATCTACAGAGGATTTGATGCACCTGGTAGGTGGACAGCCTAACACAGGTGTTGCCAACACATTTGGATTTGGTAATCTGCCAGAATATGGCGTACCTAGCGCTATGACAGCAGATGGTCCTGCAGGTGTTAGAATTGCTCCTGAGACAGGCATTCTTACAACGGCATTCCCATGCTCTACACTGTTAGCATGTACATGGAATGAGCACTTGCTTGAACAGGTAGGTAAGGCTGGTGGAGAAGAGCTTAAGGAAAACAACTTAGCAGTATGGCTCACTCCAGCTATCAACATACACCGCAGTCCACTTTGTGGTAGAAACTTTGAGTATTATTCTGAGGATCCAATCATAGCAGGTAAGCTTGCGGCAGCCTTGGTAAATGGAATCCAGAGCAACCATGTGGGAGCTTCTGTAAAACATTTTGCCTGCAACAACAAGGAAACAAACAGAAAGCACAGTGACTCACGCGTATCAGAACGTGCTCTTCGTGAAATCTATCTTAAGGCGTTTGAAATCGTAGTTAAAGAAGCTAATCCTTACACTATCATGAGTGCCTACAATGCCATAAACGGTGAGCGTGCATCTGAAAGCCACGACCTTCTTACAGGAATTTTACGCGACGAATGGGGCTATGAAGGTATGGTTACATCAGACTGGTGGACCCGCGGCGAGCACTACAAGGAAGTCAACGCTGGCAACGACCTTAAGATGGGTAACGGCTACCCAGACAGACTCACAGCTGCCGACGAGAAGGGCGCTCTGGACCACGCCCAGCTAAAGCTTAATGCAAAGCGAATACTAAACACTATCCTAAAGTTCGACTAAGTCAAGGATTAGTTCTGTGATATAAAGAAAAAAGGACACCTATATAAAAAAGGTGTCCTTTTTTTAGTGCCTTCATTTTCCTAAGATAAGGAAAGATTAAAGGGGAGGAAGGACGAACATGAACAAAATACGATTTATTGATGAAAATGGAAGCTTTGAGATTAAAAGTCCCCAGCATACTAGCGGGCTTTATTTGCCATTGGCAAGTAAGAATGGACTTAAGAGTGCTGTGGCACCTGATTTTGGTGGGGATGCTAAAACAGATCAGAATCATTTTTTGATTGCCCCTAAAAGTGTAATGGATTTGCAGGCAGAGAGGGATACCAGAAACTTCTTTTTGATAATGAATGATGAGCTGTGGTCAGCCACAGGTGTATCTGCTATGCAGGAGGCTAATAGATTTACTGAGGCTGAGGATGATGTGACATTAACTGCTGGCAGGATGTGGCAGACAGTGGAAAGATGCAACAAAGCAAAGGGAATCAAGGCCACCACTTCAATCTTTGCACTATTAGAACAAAACGCAGAGATAATGATTGTAACTATCCAAAATAATGGTAAGGAACCAATAAGCTTTGAGGCTGTGGCAGCTATTCCTGTGTTTGGAAGAAGTGCAGATAATCTAAGGGATCATAGGCATGTTACATCACTGCTAAATAGAGCAGTCATTGTAGAAGATGGTGTGGTAATGCAGCCTACATTATCCTTTGATGAAAGAGGTCATAAGAGGAATGATAGCACCTACTATGTCTTTGCAATAGATGAAAAGGGGGCTGCCCCAAAGCATTTCATGGCGGATGCAGATGAGTATCTAGGTGAAGGCGGAACCTATCTTAGACCTAGAAGCCTTATTGACGGTAAGGGCAAGAAGGATAACTGGATGAAGCCAGGGGATAAGGTGGATGGAAAAGAGTGCGTGGCTGCACTTAGATTTGAAAAAATCACCCTGGCACCAAGGGAATCCTATACATACCAGGTAGCTATTGGAATTGCAGATAATGAAAATCTTCATGAAATAGATGATGTTAGACAATATATTAAATCCGTAAATACGATAACAGAAAAGTATTCCCAGACTAAAGAATACTGGAAGAACATAACACCTATCCATTTTAAGACTGGCAATAAGGATTTTGATGGCTTTATGGAATGGGTGGCTTTTCAGCCAACCTTAAGAAGAATCTTTGGCTGCTCATTTCTTCCGCATCACGATTATGGAAGAGGCGGCAGAGGCTGGAGAGATCTGTGGCAGGACTGCTTAGCCCTACTTCTTACAGACCCTACTGATGTAAGAGAAATGCTTCTTAACAACTTTAAGGGTGTGAGAATTGATGGAACTAACGCAACCATAATTGGAGATAAGCCAGGAGAATTTAAGGGAGATAGAAATGGTATTCCCAGAGTGTGGATGGACCATGGATTTTGGCCTTTCTTAACAGTGAAGCTATATATGGATCAGACAGGTGATCTGGATTTGTTCAAGGAGGAGGTAACATATTTTAAGGACAATCTAATACATAGAGGAGATAGGCTTGATGGTTCATTAAATGAAGAGGGGGACCTTACAGTAAAGACTAATGCTGGTGAAACCTACAAGGGCTCTGTACTGGAGCATATCCTAATCCAAAATCTGACAGCTTTTTATGATGTAGGAATCCATGGGGTGATTAGGCTAAGAAATGCCGATTGGAATGATGCATTGGATATGGCAGCAGAAGGTGGAGAAAGTGTTGCCTTTACTTGTGGCTACGCTGGCAACCTAAAGGATATTGCAACGTATTTACGAATTTACATGGCAAAATCCAAGGAAACAAAGCTGCTACTTTCAAAGGCTCTTAATATTCTTCTAGAGGAGGATTCTGTAGGCACATTCTCTAATCCTAAGGAAAAGCAACTGGTTCTTGAAAAATATATGAATGCTGTGGAAGCTGATTTTTCAGGTGAAAGGGAATATGTGGATATTGAAAAAATCGCCCTTTTACTGGAGCACAAATCAGAATCCCTGATGAAGCAGATAAGAGCAAAAGAATGGGTATGTGATGAAGAAGGAAACGGGTGGTACAACGGCTACTACGATAATAACAACGAAAAGGTGGAAGGTGTAATTAATGGCAATGTGCGAATGATGCTTACAGGTCAGGTTTTTGCCATTATGAGCTCCACTGCCAAAAGGGATGCAGTTACATCTATTATCCAGTCCGCGAAAAAATACCTGTATAAAAAGCAGATTGGTGGATATGTCCTTAACACAGACTTTAAAGAGTTGAAAACTGACCTTGGAAGGATGTTTGGATTCTCATATGGTGACAAAGAAAACGGTGCAGTATTCTCCCATATGGCAGTTATGTATGCAAACGCTTTGTATAAAAGAGGCTTTGCAGATGAAGGATATGTGGCACTTAACAGCTTGTTTGAAACTGCGGCAGATTTTGATGTAAGTCATATTTATCCTGGCATACCAGAATATTTTAACGGTAAGGGTAGAGGGCTTTATCACTATCTCACAGGTGCAGCCAGCTGGTATCTAATGACAATGATTATCGAGGCCTTTGGTGTAAGAGGCAGTGCAGGAGATTTGCACCTAGAGCCAAAGCTAACCAAAGAGCAGTTTGATAAAAATGGAAATGCCACCATAACCTTACCATTTAGAGGTCATACATTTACGGTGATTTATAAGAATCCTAAAGGTAAGGATTATAAGGAATATGAGATAGGCCAGGTGG
>JAGBJE010000159.1 GCA_017934625.1 Pseudobutyrivibrio sp.
CCTACCAATATTCAAAAAAATATAAATATCGAGAATATTAAATACGCTTCTTTGTTCATTGATTTGGGCAAGTTAGGAATTCCAAGAAGTATTATCTCTAAATCTGGTAAATTAACAGCTAGTGAAATGCAATTAATGCAAAGACATCCTGAATTATGTACTAAGATGTTAGGACCTATTAGTTCATTTGACATGATTAAGGATTGGATTTTATATCATCATGAACGCGTAGATGGCAGTGGATATTATAGATTAAAAGGGGATGAAATACCAATTGCATCAAAAATAATTGCTATAGCAGATACTTATTCAGCGCTTACTATGGACAGAACTTATCGACCTTCATTAAGTCATGATGAAGCGATAACAGAAATAAGACAAGCCTCAGGAACACAATTTGATACTAGATTAGTGGAGTGTTTCTGTGAAATACCTAAGCATAGATTAGTTGAATGCATGGAAGCCGTTACTAGAATTAATGCAAGATATAAGAGGATGGTTTCAGAGGAATAAAAGATGAAGCGAAGCATATCGATTGTAATAATTATTTCTATGATACTATTGTTGACATCGTCCTGCGCTTTTTATGGTAATAAAGATGAGCGTAGAGAGGTAGATTGGATACCAAAGGGCAAACTTACGCTTGCACTTCGTTCAGGAACATATGCAGATGTTGTTAAGAAAAGTGTTGTAGGATTCGAAGAAGAGACTCATATTTACTGTGAAATTATTGAATTAGATGAAGATGAGTTGCATTCTAATATTATTAATGATCATGAAAATGCACAAGGACGTTACGACATATGTATGGTAGATGGGTCTTGGATGGAAGAATATACCAGTAAGGGTGTGTTGCTTAATCTTAGTAAATATGGTTATGAATTAGATGATGATATTATCGAGGCAACAAAACCTATTTGTTATCACAACAATTATGTTTTTCTCGCGCCTTACTATGGTAATGTTACCATCCTTTTATATAATAAGCGTCTGGCTGCTGCGGCAGGATTTGAAAATGGTGAAATAGAATCTTTGGAAGACATGATGGCAATTTGCCAATATTCTAAGCAGCATAGAAATTTGGGATTTTTATACAGAGGAGATACAGCGAATAATATAGTTGTGGATTTCCTGCCTATACTTCTATCTTATGGTGGTTGGGTTGTGGATAAGCATAATAATCCAACGGTTGATACTGAAGAATTTCACGAAGCTATGGAGTTTTATCTAAAGCTAATAGATACAGGTAAAGCAGAGACCAAGGACAACTTGATACTTGCAATTGCAAATCAAGCAGCAGCAATGGGTGTAGGTTGGCCAGGGTGGTATACACCAGAGAGAAATGGACAGGCAGACTATGCAGCAATAACTGGTAAGGTCAATTCTAATAGTAAAGCTTATAATGCAAACGTATATGGTATTTGGACTTTGGGAGTCACAAAAAATAGTACACAAAAGGAAAATGCTGTTAAGCTCTTAGAGTATTTAATGGATCCAGAGGTTCAAAAGGAAACCGTAAAATATGGTGGAGTTCCATGCAGATATTCTAGTCTTAAGGATCCAGAGGTTTTGGAAGAATTTCCTCAATATGAGTCAGTATGTGAAGCTCTTGAAGGTGGTGTTTATCGACCAATAACATCTAATTGGACAGAGTTTTACACTATATTGGGGGAGGAAATGGATAATATAATTAAAGGAAAAAAGGATATAGATACTGGTTTGAAAGATGCACAAAGGCGATTAGAAGAAATGAAATAGTATGGTGTGACATAGGTGTGACAAATCATATGCTACTATGTCAGTATAGAAATAATCCAATTGAGGAGGTAGCAGCTATGGAAATGAATTTTAACGATTTAGAAAAGGTAACGGGTGGGGTTAGTACTAGTGGAAAAGATGTTGTTTGCTATTGCAAAACTTGCGGTATGAAGCTCAAATATATTGGTCAGATTAGAGAAGAGGGTGGAAATACAGGTGAATATCAGTGTGAGAATACAAATTATAAACGTCCTGGAAATAGATGCCCTGAGTATCATGTGACTAAAACAAATGATGAGGTAAATTTTAAGTAGTCATTTGAGGAGGAAATAACGATGAATAGTAATCCTAAAGAGATAGAGCTAGAAGAGCTGAAAAAGGTTGACGGAGGAACAAGTATATCATCGACCCAAGAAATTGTAGCAGACCATTATTGTCCAACATGTAAGAAGACTACGAAGTTTGTGGTTTTTTCAGGCGCACGTGGCAGATGCAAGGTTTGCGGCACAATGCAATATGATTTATAGAAACAAAAAAGGAGAAAAAATGAAAAAAAGATTAGTTGGTGTTTTATTAGTTAGTTTAATTGCAGGGGCTGTTGCTACAGGATGTGGAAAGGCAGACGTGTCTTCTAACGAAGATGTGGATACCAACAATGAAGAGCAAGCTGCTGTAGAAGATGATGCCAAGATTGAAGAGAATGCCAAGATTGAAGATGATGGAGATGCAGCTGATATTGATTTAGACGATTATGATTCATTTTCAAAGAAGACAGATGTGTTACCAGAATATGAGTATCCAGGGCCAGAGGCATTTTACTATGAAGTTTATGATTATGTTGAAGATTTAAATGAAAGTTATCCAGAAGCTGACGTTAGTATTCCTTGTATTCGTATAATAGATGTGGATGAATCAGATAAAAGTGATATTAAGGTTTATGGAGATTTCTATATCTTTAATTACAACTTGGCAGGAGACACACTTACATGTGCATCAGGAGGAGACTATCCAGGTGTAATGCATGTTATGTTTGATGAAGATGGATACGAGGTTACAAAATTTGATGTTGTAGCTGATGGAGAAGATTTCATACCAAGCGCTAAAGAAATATTCGGTGATAAGTATGAGGATTTCATGAAAGTGGAATCTGACCAAGAAGATAGAGAAGCAGTTAGAGCGCAGATAATTTCAAATTATGTTTTCGCAAATAATTTGGACGTAAAATATTATCAGGATTATGGTTGGGACAAACAGTCACTTCCAGAGCAGAATATTGATAGCTTTTATAGTGTGTTAGATTAAATTTCTAACGGGGGAGTATATGGAGAATACACTATTCAGAAAGAAAGTAGTAGATAAAATATCTTCGCCAGAGCAGCTTACGGATTACCTAAGGGTTACAAATCCAAGTATCTGGTTGGTTCTTTCTGCGGTTGTTTTTATCCTGATTGGTATTATTTCCTGGTCGTTTGTAGGGGTACTTACCACAAAAGTAGAGGCATCGGCTGTGGTTTATGACGGTGGAGCAAACATAGTGCCGATTGATACAGAATGGTCAGGGGAAATAAAAACCGGAATGACTGTTGTGATTGCTGGTAATGATTATGTTATTGCTGCAGTGGATGAGGATGAATATGGTAGGCCAGTAGCCCATACACCAGTTGCACTATCTGATGGAAATTATGAGGCCAATATTATTGTTGAACAAATTCATCCAGTAGAGTTTTTGATAGAAGGTAGGTAAAAGGATGGGGCGAAAGAAGATTCCACCTACTATAACAAAAGGTGTTGCGAAGGTTCCGGTGATATTGCAGCTTGAAGCATTAGAATGTGGAGCGGCCTGTTTGGCCATGGTTTTGGCTTATTATGGTAAATGGATTCCACTTGAACAGGTTAGATGTGACTGCGGAGTATCCAGAGATGGTTCTAATGCAAAAAATATTTATAAAGCAGCCATTTCCTATGGATTTAACGTAAATGCATATAAGGTAAGTCCAGAGGAATTAAGGGATACAGGAAAGTATCCTTGTATCATTCATTGGAACATGAATCATTTTGTAGTTCTTAATGGCTTCAAAGGAAATAAAGTTTATATTAACGACCCAGCTAAAGGCAATATTGTCATTAGCTGGGATATTTTTGATTCATCATTTACGGGTGTTGTTTTGATACCCACTCCATCTGACACGTTTAAAATGGAGGGAAAGCCTAAAAGTACATTTGCGTATGCCAAAAAGCGGCTTGCGGGTGCAGGTGGTATGGTCGTATTTGTCATGATAACCACCGCCATGGTTTATTTGTTTGGAATTTTTGATTCGGCAACATCAAGAATTTTTGTAGATAGATTATTGTCAGGAGTGAATAGTGATTGGCTCTATCCATTTATGATGCTAATGATAGTTATAGGGATTTTGCATATCATTGTGGCATGGATTCAAGCCATTTATTCACTGAAAATAAATGGGAAAATGGCAGTAATCAGTAGCTGTTCATATATGTGGAAGGTGTTAAGACTTCCAATGGAATTCTTTTCACAGAGATTAGCTGGAGATATTCAGGGGAGATTACTTCTAAATAGCTCTATAGCTAAGACATTGGTAAATACATTCGGGCCATTGTTAATTAATTCTATAATGATGGTTTTGTACCTGTGTCTAATGTTGACTCAGAGCAGTCTACTTACTTTAGTTGGAATATGTACATTGCTTTTAAATGTGATACTGGCAAGGTATATTTCGAAAAAAAGGGTTAATACAGCTAGAGTACAGATGCGAGATGCTAGCAAAAAAGATGCGACTACTGTAAGTGGAATACATATGATAGAAACCATAAAAGCCAGCGGCGCAGAGAATGGATTTTTTGAGAAATGGGCAGGTCTTCAGGCTTCAACAAATGAATGCGAAATTGCTGCTACAAAAACTGAGCTTTTAATTGGAACAATCCCTACATTTTTTAACATTGTTTCAAACTATATAGTGCTAGTACTTGGTGTATATCTTGTAATGGAGAAAAAATTCAGTCTTGGTGCTGTACTTATGTTTCAAGGTTTATTGAGTTCCTTCATCACTCCTGCAAATACGCTAATCAGTGTTGGCCAGACTATAACGCAAATGCGAAGTAGTATGGAACGAGTAGAAGATGTGATGCAATATCCTGATGATGTTGCATTAGATGTAAAGAACGATTTAAAAGAACAGGCTATGGCTAAGTTAAAAGGAGAGGTAGAGATAAGGAATCTTACTTTTGGGTATTCAAAAGTAGATGAGCCTTTGATTAAGAACTTTAATCTAACCATAAAGCCTGGTGAAAGAGTGGCTATAGTAGGAGCGTCCGGGTGTGGAAAATCTACATTATCAAAGGTAATATCAGGACTGTATCAGCCCTGGAGTGGAGATGTCCTTTATGATGGCAAACCAAGGAGCATGTATCCGCGAGAAGTGATGACCGGATCAATTGCAGTTGTTGACCAGGATATTATTTTGTTTGAGGATACTATTGCAAATAATATACGTATGTGGGATGAGTCTATCAAGGATTTTGAAGTAATTCTTGCAGCGAGAGATGCGAAGATTCATGATGATATTCTAAGAATGCAGGGTGGTTACAATCATAAGATAACATCTGGCGGAAGAGATTTATCTGGAGGTCAACGCCAAAGAATGGAGATTGCAAGAGTTCTTGCACAAGATCCGATGATTATTATTTTGGACGAAGCAACTAGTGCATTGGATGCCAAGACAGAATACGAGGTTGTGAATGCAATAAAGGATAGGGGAATAACCTGTATTGTGATTGCTCATAGACTATCTACAATAAAGGACTGCGATAAGATAGTGGTTCTTAATAAAGGATGTATTGTAGAACAGGGAAAGCATGAAGATTTAATAAAAGCGGATGGTGAGTATGCGAAGCTTTTAGCTAATGAGTGAGGGGTTTATGAAAAGTTGGTTTGAAGACCAAATTGAAGAACGAAAAGCAGCCGACAGTCTGGCTTTGGAAGAATCATTTCAAAATATTGCTGGCGTTGTCCTGGGAAGACATACAGCAGAAAAAATACAGGATGAAATGACGGTGTCGAAGCAGGCTTTTGATCTTGTGCTTAAATATTATCATTTGAAACCATTTCCTGTGCCGGAAAATATTGTAGGTGTTGAGGAACAGCTGGATTATATTATAAGACATTATGGCTTAATGAAAAGAAGGATTGTCCTTAAGGAGAGGTGGTACACGGATGCCTTTGGGCCAATCCTAGGGTTCACCAAAGAAGGAAACAAAGCTGTTGCACTGATACCTAATCCGATTAAGGGCTACTATTATATAGGGGAAAATAGAGATAAAAAGATTAAGATAAACAAAGGAAATGTAGGGGCTTTTAAGGATGAGGCTTATTGCTTTTATAGGCCATTACCTGAGAAGAAATTGGGGATTAAGGATTTGCTTCTATATTTGAAGAGCTGCATTTCTCTTGGTGACATTGTAGTTGTTGAGGCAGCAACAGTGTTAATTAGTTTGGTGGGATTGTTGCTGCCAAAGCTTTCGGCGGCGTTAACAGGACCAGTGTTAAATAGCAGAAGTATGCAGGCATTGATAGGAATCTCTATTTTTATTTTTTGTATTGCGCTATCTACTCAAATAATAACATCAATAAATGGCTTACTTACAAAAAGAATAGAAATAAAAACTTCGTTGGCGGTAGAGTCTGCCATGATGATACGCATATTGACCTTGCCTGTGAGCTTTCACAGAAAATATAGTCCGGGTGAGTTGATGAGTCGTTCAACAGCGGTGAATGAAATTTGCTCATTGTTGCAGGAATTGTTTATGTCCACAGGACTTACAGCTGTGGCTTCTTTGATTTATATAACTCAAATCTTTCGATTCGCACCAGCTCTTGTAGTGCCATCATTGATTGTCATTATAGTTACAGTTGTTACATCAACAGCTATTATTATTGCCCAAACTAGAATCAGTAAAAAGATTAGACAGTTAGAAGCTAAAGAATCAGGCATGAGTTATTCTATTATAACTGGAATTCAGAAGATTAAGCTGGCAGGAGCAGAAAAGAGAATTTTTGCGAAATGGCTTAATGAGTATGCAAGAAGTGCAGAGCTTTCTTATAATCCGCCTACTTTTTTGAAGATAAGTAATGTAATCACTTTAGCTATTAACTTGTTTTCAACAATAATTTTATACTACATGGCTATAAAAAGTGGAATTACAGTTTCGGCTTATTTTGGTTTTATGGCAGCATATGGAAGTGTGATGGGTGCCTTCAATGCATTTTCAAATATAGCATTATCATTGGCTCAAATTAGGCCAATACTCGAGATGGCAGAGCCATTTTTGAATACAGTTCCAGAGTGTTCTGAAAGCAAGGAGATAGTTACAGAAATTTCCGGAAATGTTGAAATGGCACATGTAAGCTTTAAGTACAACGAGAATGGACCATATATATTAGATGATGTTTCATTGAAAATAAAGGATGGAGATTATGTTGCAATAGTTGGTCGCACAGGATGTGGCAAGTCTACTTTTGTTAGATTATTGTTGGGATTTGAAACACCAGAAAAGGGTGGAATCTATTATGATGGAAGAGATTTGAACACACTTGATAAGGCATCACTTCGAAAAAATATTGGAACAGTGACTCAAGATGGCGGGCTGTTTCAAGGAGATATTTATTCAAATATCGTAATTACGAATCCATCACTTACTATAGATGATGCATGGCAAGCAGCTGAAACAGCAAAGATAGCTGATGACATAAAGGGAATGCCAATGGGAATGTTTAC
>JAGBJE010000160.1 GCA_017934625.1 Pseudobutyrivibrio sp.
ACATCTGGAAGGAAGTGCATCTCAATCTTGATGATACCATCACCTGAGCATGCCTCGCATCGGCCGCCCTTTACATTGAAGGAGAAACGACCCTTGCTGTAGCCACGCTCTTTAGCCTCTGTTGTTCCTGCAAACAGGTCACGAATCAAATCGAATACGCCTGTGTAGGTAGCTGGATTAGAACGAGGGGTACGTCCGATTGGAGACTGGTCAATATCGATAACCTTATCAAGAGCCTCTGTTCCTATAATATCATCATGCTTTCCTGAAACCTTTCTGGCACGGTTCAGACGCTTTGCCAAATCCTTGTATAGGATTTCGTTAACAAGTGAACTCTTTCCTGAGCCTGAAACACCTGTAACAACTGTCATGATACCAAGTGGGATATCCACATCTATATTCTTAAGGTTGTGCTCCCTGGCGCCCTTTATAGTAAGCCAACCTGTTGGCTGCCTACGCTCCTTTGGAACAGGGATGCACAGCTTACCGCTAAGGTACTGGCCTGTGATGGAATCCGGGCAGGCCATGATTTCCTCTGGTGTTCCTGCCGCAATGACTTCTCCACCATCCTTGCCTGCGCGAGGGCCGATATCCACAAGATAATCCGCTGCACGCATAGTATCTGCATCATGCTCTACCACAATAAGAGTGTTTCCAAGGTCTCTAAGGCCCTTAAGGGATGCTAACAGCTTGTCATTATCCTTCTGATGTAAGCCGATGGATGGCTCATCTAATATGTAAGCAACTCCAACTAAGCCTGAACCAATCTGTGTTGCAAGGCGGATTCGCTGAGCCTCACCACCTGAAAGTGTGGCTGTAGCACGGCTAAGTGTAAGGTAATCAAGACCTACATCTACCATGAATTTGAGCCTTGCCTTAATCTCCTTTAACACAACAGCGCCTATCTTTTTCTGCTGCTCAGTGAGATGCAGATTATCTATCATGTTGTAAAGCTCATGTACAGGATACTGGGTCATTTCAAAAATGTTCTTGTCATCTAAGGTAACTGCCAGTGATTCCTTCTTAAGACGCTGACCATGACAGCATGGGCAATCACTGTAAAACATGAACTCTTCGTATTCCTTTTTCGCAGTTTCTGAGAAGGTTTCCTTATATCTGCGATTAACATTTTCAATAAGTCCCTCGAAAACTGTAGGGTACACACCTCTGCCTCGCTGGCCCTGGTAGTGTACATCTACCGAACGGTCAAAGCCGTGGATAAACATGTGGCGGATGTTTTCTGGCAAATCCTTATATGGAGTATCCAAAGAGAAATCGTACTCCTTTGCAAGAGCTTCAAGAAGTGCGTGAGCAAAGCTGGTGTTTTTGTTAGAGGACTGCCAGCCCATTACCTGCACTGCACCCTGATTAAATGAAAGGCTCTTGTCTGGAATCATGAGATCCTCGTCAAATTCCATCTTATAACCTAGGCCAAAGCACTCTGGGCAGGCACCAAATGGATTGTTGAAGGAGAAGCTTCGAGGCTCTACCTCATCAATACTGATTCCGCAATCTGGGCAAGAAAAGCCTTCGGAAAATCGAATCTGCTCACCATCAATAACATCTACAATCATCAAACCATCAGCCAGCTTAAGCACTGCCTCGATGGAATCTGTAAGACGCTTTTCAATGCCTTCCTTTACAACAAGACGGTCTACAACAATCTCAATATTGTGCTTGATATTCTTATCAAGCTTGATTTCCTCGGAAAGGTCGTATACGTTTCCATCTACATTAACGCGGACGTAACCAGATTTCTTAGCCTTTTCAAAAAGCTTTTCATGGGTACCCTTGCGCCCCCTAACTACTGGTGCAAGTAGCTGAATCTTAGTGCGCTCTGGAAGTGCCATAATGGCATCAACCATCTGATCTACTGTCTGCTTGCTGATTGGCTTGCCGCAATTAGGGCAGTGTGGAACACCGCATCTGGCGTACAGCAGACGCATGTAATCGTATATCTCTGTAACTGTTCCTACTGTAGAACGTGGGTTGTGATTAGTGCTCTTCTGATCAATAGAAATAGCTGGTGGCATACCTTCCATGTGCTCTACATTAGGCTTTTCCATCTGGCCTAAGAACTGGCGGGCGTAGCTGGAAAGGGATTCCATGTATCTACGCTGACCCTCTGCAAAAATAGTATCAAAGGCCAGGGATGATTTTCCTGAACCTGAAAGGCCAGTTAACACAACGAATTCATCACGTGGGATATCCAGGCTGACGTTTTTAAGGTTGTGCTCATTGGCGCCTTTTATTTTTATGTATTTTCGTTCTTTCATATAAAACACCTCATAAAAATGACTTGTTTCACAAGTCAAACAATCATTCAGAATTTGTTCCAAATTCCTCATG
>JAGBJE010000017.1 GCA_017934625.1 Pseudobutyrivibrio sp.
CCCCATTTTTTCCTACACCATTAATAAATGAGTTTTTGCTCTTAAGTGTAGATGATGGTGCTTCAATATCATCCTCAGATAAAGATAAAACTTCTTTAACCTCATCAACAATAACGCCCATTAATCCACCGCCATCAAGCTTAAGGATAATGATACGGGATGCATCCGTAAACTCATCATCATCTAAGTCCATTCTGCGTCTGAGGCTCATTACAGGAACGACCTCACCACGAAGATTAATAACGCCCCTATAATAAGATGGTGCTTTTGGAACTCGTGTAATTTTACTCATACGAACAATGTTATCAATATAGGAAATGTCGATACCATAATGCTCGCCACCAATCTTTACTACAATGTATTGCTTTTTTTCTTTCTCAACTACATCATACATAGCCAAATCTGACATGGTCACACCTCCTATTAAATAACAGCATTGACATCAAGAATCATAGCGATTTCGCCATCACCAAGGATAGTAGCACCGCTGATGAGCTTGTTATTGTCAAGCTTACCAAGTGACTTAATAACAATTTCGAGCTGTCCAATAAGATTGTCAACAATGATACCGCCAAGAGTATCACCCTTCTTACAAATAACGACTGTCATTGTATCTTCTTCGCTTTCCTTTGGCTCGAAATCAAGAATCTTATCAAGATGAATAAGAGGAATAACCTGGCCTCTAAGGTGGATAACCTCTTTAGACTCAACATACTTGATATCAGATACTGGAATATTTTCAATGTTCATAATTGAAGCCAATGCAATCGCATATTTTTCATCTCTTATCTCAACCATAAGAGCCTGAATAATAGCAAGTGTAAGTGGTAATCTTACCGTAAAGGTTGATCCTTCACCAAGAACAGACTTAACGGATACGTCACCACCAAGTGCTTCGATATTACTCTTAACAACGTCAAGACCAACTCCTCGGCCAGAAATATCCGTAATCTGTTTAGCCATTGAGAATGATGGCATAAACAAGAAGTCGATAATTTCTTTTTGTGAAAGGTTCTCAGCTTCTTCTGGAGTAACAAGACCACGCTCGATAGCCTTATCTCTAACCTTATCAGTGTTAATACCGCCACCATCATCACCTACTTCAATGATAACGTTATTACCCTCCTGGAATGCGTTAAGGAAAATAGTTCCCTTCTCAGGCTTTCCAGCCGCACGTCTATCCTCTGGAGATTCGATACCATGATCAGCAGAGTTTCTAAGCAAATGCTGAAGTGGATCACCAAGCTGATCAACAACAGTTCTATCAAGCTCTGTATCCTCACCAGTCATTACGAGCTCCATTGGCTTCTTAAGCTTTCTGTCAAGATCTCGAATCATTCGAGGGAATTTAGCAACTACAGATTCAATTGGAACCATTCGAACCTTCATAACTGATTCGTGAAGGTTTGTGGTTATACGCTCAAGGTATTCAATGTTCTCATGTAATGTCTGTCCATCAATCTCGCCTGAGCTGTTAGACTGTGATGCTAATGAGTTCTTTGCAATGATAAGCTCTGAAACCTGATTCATTAAAGCATCCAGCTTTTCAATATCAACACGGATTGTACGTGATGTAACAGGCTTGTTTGCAGGCTGATTCTTTCCCTTTGCAGTTGCTGCTGGCTTAGCTGCAGGTGCTGGTGCAGGTGCTGCAGGAGCTGCTGCGGCCTCAGGTGCAGGAGAAGGCTCAGGAGCTGCCTCTTCCTCCTTCTTCTCATACATTTCAGGAGTTACTTTATCTGCCTCAACTGACTCAATTTCAGAAACTGCCTTAACAGCCTCAAGTATAGGATCTAATTCTGATTCAGTTGAAAGAATAAATGAAAAGTCAAATTCGAATTTCTCATCTTCAATATCAGATGAGCTTGGGTCAAAGGCCATAATCTGACCGAAGTCTTCTACAGCCTTAAACACAAGGAAGGCTCTTGCAGCTTTAAGCAAGCATTCCTTGTTAATATGAATTGTGAAACCATAAAGCTGCTTCTCACCCTTTAGCTTTTCAACAAGCTCTGGCTCGATTTTCATCCTCTTATAAAGAGGACCATCTGCTCCATCATCAGCTGAAGCACCTGATTCTCCTTCAGCGCCACCAGCATCAGCAGCAGGTGCAGCATCTGCAGGTGCCTCGCCGCCTTCTGCCTGTGCAAGGTAATCATTCAAAAGCTTAATTAGAGCTTCGTTCTCTTCCTCACCCTCGTTAGAAGTAGCTTTAACTGTATCAAGGTAGCCCTCGATAGCATCAAGACACTTAAAAAGAATATCAATAAGGTTAGAATTAACCTTGACATTATCATTTCTTACTTCCTGGAAAACGTTTTCCATATCGTGAGTAAGACGCTGCATTCGTTTAAATCCCATAGTACCAGCCATACCCTTTAAAGAGTGGGCTGCACGGAAGATTTCATTTACAACATCCTTATTTTCAGGCTCTTTCTCAAGCTCCATAATGTTGTCTGAAAGGCTCTGAATATGACCACTTGTCTCGTCGATAAAGATATCCAAATATTGACTTACATCCATCCTACTAACCTCCAAGTTTCTTTACTATTGAATTAGCTACTGATTTAAGCGGCACTACCTCATTTGACAGACCGCCTTGTTCCACCGCTTTAGGCATTCCATAAACAACACAGGTCGATGCCTCTTGCGAAATAACGTAAGTCTTTTTGTATTGATTTAAATACCTGATTCCTTCCGAACCATCTGCTCCCATACCTGTAAGCACTACGCAAATAATCTCATCAAAGCTTGATTTAGCCAATGACTGATACATAACATCAGCACAAGGCTTCAAGCTATTTACAGGCGGGCTATCATCAAGATGACAGTACGCAGCGTGACTTGCGTCTTCGCAGATTTTCATGTGCTTACCACCCGGGGTAACATAAACCACTCCAGGCTTAAAGTATTCTCCATCCTCGGCTTCCTTTACACTAATTCCTGATATTTGATTTAGTCTTGCAGCAAGTGATGCTGTGAAGCCTTCTGGCATATGCTGTACCAGAACAAGAGGTACTGACAAATTTGCTGGAAGCATTGGAACGAATGTGTGTAAGGCCTGCGGACCTCCTGTCGAACAGGCCAGGGCTATAAACTTTTTAGTTCTAACCCCTGTTCCAACTGGTGTAGTAGGTTTACTACCTCCACTTAAACTCGTTGCAGCTGTTGAAGCAGTTGAAGTATTTGCTGCAGTTGACATTCTTGTTGCTGCAGGCCGAGGACCGCTTTCGGTACTAGTATGCGCACTACCTATACCTTGCCTAGCCTCAGCAAGTCTGGTTCTAACACCTGCCATTCTCTCCGCTGTCTTCCTATGGGAATCCTCAATAGACCTAGTGGCATCTGAGGTTCCACCTCTTGAAGCGACTGGCTTAAAGGCTCTTGATTTGGTGACATTATGGAGAGCCTCAAGAAGCTGCTTCCCAAAGATTTCTCTAGTTTCGCCGCTAGAACGGATAGGCTTAACTACGAAATCAAGTGCACCATATTCCATTGCCTTCATAGTACTATCGGCATCTTCCTTAAGTGACGAACTAATAAGAACCGCATTGATACTTTGGTTCTCCTTAGACAGCTTTTCTAAAAGCTCAAGTCCAGTCATCTTAGGAAGTACCATATCAAGTACAACCAAATCGTATGGAGTCCTCTTTATTTTGTTGTAAGCGTCTTCGCCGTCTGCACTTACGTCAATAACACGAAAATCACTATCTGCGTTGATAATATCACAAATAATCCTTCTCATGAGTGCAGAATCATCAACAACTAAAATCTTATACATTCCCTACCCCTGATCTTTTTTTCTTAACCGTCGGTCCTCATCAAAAATGTATTTTATAATTGTTTCTCTATCTTCTGGTTCCTTAAACAAAAACTCAATACGATGTTCATAAACTCCCAGATTATCCTTATGTTCAGTTTTAATACGCCTTGCGATAACATTTATTCTCTCATCCACATCCTTTGATTTCAGCTTGAATGAAACATACATATAACGCTCCGTTAAAATATCTGTCTTAGCACTAAGCTTTGCTCCACCACCGCTAATATCAAGAATTGTCCCCGAAACCGGTGGACCATAGGTATTACCATACTTTTCTAAATCATCCTCAACTAATGCCATATTGGGCAATAATGCCACATCCTTAGGAATTGGCAACACCTTGACAGGAATAAGGCACTGGAATCGAAAATAATCTCTTCTTTGAACCTTTTTCAGCTTGCTGTCAGGAACAAATACATATACAGGAAAATTCTCTAATCTACCTCTTTTCGTAATCTCGCCAGACAATTGAAACATTCCTTGACGTGTATTAAAAACTGCATTAAAAGGAACATTCATAGGAATTGTAACTGTATGCCCCTTTCGAGTTGGAATGTGAAATATAATCTCTTCCTTTTTGGTAACACCAAATACACTAGAGATATAAATACTTCTATCTTCCTCTATGTTGTTTTCCACGTCAGAATTTGTGCTGGCAAAAGAAAACTCTATAGGTGTGCCAGGCCTTAGTTCTATAATTTCCATAAGCTATGCCCTATCCTTAAGTAATGCATTGAATATATGTGAAACGCCCCATCTAAAATGAGTACTTTCATCCTTTTTTAAAAGCTTTGATGCAACGGATTCAAAGCACTTTGTAGCCTTAGATGTAGGATACTCCAGTGAAACCACCTTTTGATTCCTAACAGCCTTTTCTAATTGGGCATCATAGGCTATGTATCCAAGGTAATCCAAATTGCCACCTAAAAACTTTTGTACAACAGAATCCATCTTACTATAAACAGCCCGCCCCTCAGATTCACTCATCACCTTGTTAGCTACCAAATGCACATTTGTGCCATCCTTTAAGTATTTAGGACTTTTGTACATAGCCTTCATAAGAGAGTATGAATCAGTAAGTGAGCTAGGCTCTGGTGTTGAAACCAGGATAACCTCTGGAGAAGCCAAAACAAACTCCAAAACCTGGTCTGAAACACCCGCACCAGTATCTATTATAAGAATATCACATAAATCATTTAAAAGTGATAGGTTGTGGACTAAAAACGCAATTTGTTCACGATTTAAGTTGTTTAAGCCAACAACCCCAGAACCACCTGAAATAAAACCTATTCCCATAGGCCCTGTTGTTATAATATCTCTGATGCTCATACCTTTAAATATCACATCTGAAAGATTAAAGTTTGGCAATGTGCCAAACATAACCTCCACATTTGCAAGGCCAAAATCCGCATCCAAAATAATTACCTTTTTTCCAAGGCGAGTGAACCATACAGCAAGATTAACTGCCATATTAGATTTTCCAACTCCCCCTTTGCCAGATGTAATAGTAATTACCTTGGTCTTTTCAACGGTTCGAATATTCTGTGCCTTAATAACATTTCGTAAGTTTTCAGCTTGATCCATTTAGTTTCCTCCCAACAACTGCTTTACCAGCTTCTGGGCGTTAACAATCTCAATGTCATCTGGCACATTTTGTCCAATAGTAATATATGAAAGTGGCGCCTTGGTATATTGCTTCATGTTAAATATATTACCCAGGCACTTTGTTTCATCAAGCTTTGTAAAGATAAGGTTAAATTTAGCAAACTCCATATAAGAATCAGCTATATCAATTAAATCCTTTTGCTTTGTAGTTGCTGAGAGCACTAGATATACTTCGCTGTCATAATAATCACCTAATGCCGAAATCAGCTTTTTCGTATCCTGTCGTTGCTCTTCATTTTTATGAGAAAAGCCTATTGTGTCTACGAGAATTACATCTAAATCTTCATTCTCTCTAATCTGTTTTTTTACCGTATCTAAAAGCTCATCAGCAGAATAAATAACATTAAGAGGTACACCTAGGATATTTGCATAGGTTTGAAGCTGATTTGCAGCAGCCATTCTATAGGTATCAGCTGTAATAAGTCCTACCTTTTTTGCCTCTTCTACTTTAAATTTTGATGCGATTTTAGCTATAGTTGTAGTTTTACCAACCCCTGTAGGCCCAATGAAAAATACAACCTTTGGTCTTCTTTCTCCTGGGACAATCCTTGTAGGCGTCCCAAGCTTAAGTACCATTTTTTGATATACATTAGATAAAAGATTATCCAGAGAGTGACTGGTTCTAAGGACCTTATCCATATCCTCTAGTACCTGATTTATATACTTTTCCTGCACTTCATTTTCTAAAAGCACATTGTAAAGCATTTTTACAAATACATGATTATCCCCATCTATAGATGGCTTGCCATTATCAGAGCCCTTAACTTGAATATCGTCATCTATGCTGCCATTTGTTACTTTTTCCGTCTTTTTTACTGCAGGCTCTGGTTTTGCTCCCTGTGGTTTAGAATATGTTGCTTCAAATAACTTGGCATGCTTTACATTATCAGATAATGGTTCAAACTCTTTTTCTTCTTTTGTTTCGATATTTACTGTTGCCTTCTCCTGGGCAGTTACAGCCTCTTTATGATTATCCTCTACCTTAACAGTCTCTGAAGTGCTTTGCTTTTCTAGCACCTGATTAACAGCAGAAAAGGCATCCTTTAGAATTATTGCATCATCTGCAACAGCTTCAAAGGAACCTGCTTTTTGCTCTTGCCCAGGCACAGCAAAGGCTTTCGCATCATTTGAAAAACCATCATCCTCAACTGCCGCTGTAACCTCATAGGTACTATGCTTAAAAAATCCGCCAATTCCCTTAGGCTTTACAACCTTCACGTTCATAATGACAGCTGCGCCACCAAGCTCCTTTCGTACCTTTTCCATTGCCTCTTCTTCAGTTTTTCCTGTGTACTTATTAATTGTCATTTACTCTACCCCGTTACCATTCCTACTGATGAAAGCTCTACATTAGAATCAATTTCATTATATGAAACAACTATCAAATCCTTTACATAATCTTGCGTCATGCTCTTGAAATACATTCTTACTATTGGAGATGTGACAACAATCGGTGTTTTTCCCATCTCTTCAATCTTCTTAATTTGCTCCTCTAGCGAAGCTATAATAGCTTTAATTCTCTCTGGGTCAAGAGTTAAATATGCACCCTGCTCTGTTTGCTTAATTGAAGCCATTATATCCTGCTCTACCTTAGGGTCCACTGTAATAACCTGTGTTACCTCGTTAGGAGCAAAATACCTTCCAGATATTGCTCTCTTTAGCCCCTGTCTTACATATTCTGTAAGCACATCCGTATCATGAGTTGTGGTAGCATGGTCTGCTAACACTTCAAATATTGTAAGAAGGTCTCTGATAGAAACCCCTTCTGAAAGCAGATTCTGTAATACCTTTTGCACATCTCCAAGACCAAGTAGCTTTGGTACAAGCTCTTCCACAATAACAGGATTGCTTTCCTTAAGATTATCAATAAGATTTTGAACGTCCTGTCTGGTAAGAAGCTCTGCAATATGGCTTCTAATAACCTCTGTCAAATGAGTGGCAATAATTGAAGGTGGGTCTACAACTGTATAACCTAATGACTCCGCCCTTTCTCTTTGGCTTTCTGTAATCCATAATGCTGGCAAATGGAAGGATGGTTCAAAGGTTGGAATACCTGTAATTTCCTCTTCTACATATCCAGGATTCATAGCCATATAATGGTCAAATAAAATTTCTCCTTCAGTAACCTGTATTCCTTTAATCTTAATAATATATTGATTAGGATTAAGCTGAATGTTATCTCTTAGTCTAATAATAGGAACCACTGTACCAAGCTCTAAGGCTATCTGCCTTCGAATCATTACTACACGGTCCAATAAATCTCCTCCTTGATTAGCATCAGCTAAAGGAATAATACCGTATCCAAACTCAAGCTCAATAGGATCAACCTGCAATAAAGATACAACATTTTCCGGTTTTCTGATTTCCTCGGCTTCTGTTTCTTCAGCAGCAACCTCCTGTTCAATCTCTTCCTCACCAAGTGTCTTAGACATTGAGCGAGCTGTGATAATAAAGGCTGCACCAAAGGCCAAAAACAATACAGTATTCAAAGGTGTCGCAATACCCAGGAAGGCCATTGAGCCACCAACTATATAAAGTACCTTTGGTATACCAAAAAGCTGTCTAACAAGTGTTCCAGAAAAGTCAGCTGCCTTTGAACCCTTAGTAACCAAAATACCAGTTGATAATGAAATCAAAAGAGATGGAATCTGAGAAACAAGTCCATCACCGATTGTAAGAATACCAAACTGTTGGATTGCTTCTGCAGCAGGAAGTCCTTGGTTAATCATACCAAGAGCAGTACCACCAGCAAGGTTAATTACAGTGATAATAAGGCCTGCGGTAGCATCTCCTTTAACATACTTAGTAGCACCATCCATGGCACCGAAGAATGAGGATTCTTCCTGAATCTTATCTCTTCTTCGTTTTGCCTCTGCATCATCTATGGCTCCTGTGTTAAGGTCGGCATCGATAGCCATCTGTTTACCTGGCATAGCATCCAGTGTAAATCTTGCTGTTACTTCAGCTACACGCTCAGAACCTTTATTGATAACCATAAACTGAATAATAATCAGTACTATGAAAATAATGGCACCGATTATAAGATTATTACCACCTACGAAACTACCGAAGGTTCTAACAACGTTTCCAGGGTCTCCTGTTGATAGAATAAGTCTTGTTGAAGAAACGTTTAATGAAATTCTAAAAATAGTAGAAAACAAAAGTAATGTTGGGAAGAAGGACATGTCCAAAACTTCCTGAACAAACAATGTGTTCATAAGAATAATGAGTGCTATAGAAATATTAAAGGCAATCATTATATCAAGTAAAAAATTAGGGATAGGGATAACAAAGAAGATTACGGCTGCAAGTAGATATGCTGCTATACCGAAATCGGTTTTCTTAACTGATGATGTTATATCCATACTCTTCTCCCCCTTTCCTTAAGATTAGCTAACCTGCTGATTTCTATTGGTGTAAACTACAGCAAGTATTTCTGCTACCGCCTGATACAGCTCTGGTGGAATAACTTCGTCGATTTCCACTGTAGCGTATAGTGCTCTGGCAAGCGGTTTATTCTCAACAATAGGAACATTGCTGTCCTTCGCTAAATCTTTAATTTTCTTAGCGAGATAATCCTCGCCTTTTGCCACAACTCTTGGTGCTTCATCCTTGGTGTTATCATAAAGAATTGCCACTGCGATATGAGTTGGGTTTGTGATAACTACGTCAGCCTGGGGAACATTTTTCATCATTCTCCGCTGCGAGCTTTCCATCATCCTCTGTCTTTGTTTGCCTTTAATCTGAGGATCACCTTCTGTATTTTTGTATTCATCCTTGACCTCTTGCTTGGTCATCTTCATATCATCTTTGAATTTCCATCTTTGATATGCATAATCAGCGAAGCCAAGGAAAATATAAACAACACTTATTTTTATACCTGTATCAACAATAATCTGAAATATCAGGCTTAATGAGGCTTTAAGAGAAATATCATAAAGCAAAAACAATGTTTTCGCCTGATCCTTAATGCTGGTATAGGCTATAAAAAATACAAGTGTAATCTTTGCAATAGCAAAAATTAAATTAACAATGGATTGCTTTGAAAATATGCGTTTAAATCCACTAATAGGATTAAACTTCGAAAGCTTAGGCTCTAGAGGCTTTAGCGTAGGCTTCCATCCAACCTGAACAAGATTTGTAACAAAATCAGCTGCAAATCCTATAACTAAAAATGGCATTAATATAATAAGAGTCTTTCCAATAAGAGTTCTAAATATTCCCATGAAAGCCTGCATCGTAAGGCCGCCCTTCATGTTTACAATATCCGGAAAGATTGTATATATCCAACGAAATATTTCTTCTATACGAACTCCTGCAAAGCCTAAAAAAATTCTAAGTGCTAAAAAGAAGCCAAGTAAGGAAACACCATTAACTATTTCCTTGCTTTTTGCTACCTTACCTTCCTTTCTGGCATCAGAAAGCTTTTTACTGGTAGGATCCTCAGTCTTTTCCCCACCCTCTCCATCAGGAGCAAAGAACTGTAGATTATATGGAATTAGCAAATAGTTTTTTTCATACATCAATACAACCCCTGTAAATAAAGTGATAGCATTTTCTTCATCTCTTTAAAGATAAAGGTAGCTACATCTGGTAGTAAGAATACAGTTAAAAATAACACTACAAAACCAACTATAATCTTAAGCTGCGCACCAACTGAAAACATATGTATCTGTGGTGCTACCTTAACCATAATTCCAAGTATTGCATTAAGTACCATAATTACAGCAAAAATTGGAAGAACAATTCTAAAGCCTATAATAAAAATATCTGTGATAAAAATAATAGTAGATGACATTAATGAATCCCATCTAAACACTGTAGCACCAATAGGAATTAAGGTGTATGCATCGCAAAAGGTTTTAAATATGTACCTATGCATACCTGATAATATCAGCAAAATCATTATAAAATTGTTATAAAGTGTTCCAGTTGCTGATGTCTCTGTCTGTAATGATGGGTCGTACTCCTGAGCCATCGATAGACCTATATTCATATCTATCATGTTTCCAGAAAGTAGAATAATAAAATTACAGCAAAAGGTTGCAAAGCCTATAATTAATCCTGTAATAGCCTCCTTAACAACTAAAAAAGCATATCCAACAACAGTAGAATAATTAAGCGCACTAAAATCTACAACAAAATACAAAAGTAGAGCAACTAAGGCTGAAAAGCCTATTTTGAGTCTGGCTGGTGTATTTCGAGTGTTAAAAAATGGCGCCACTACTACAAACATGGATATGCGGGTAAGGAGTAACAAGTAATATTCAAAATTTTGTAATGTAAAATTAATACTAAACATCTATTCTAGCCCAGGTATATTGAAAAGTTTGCCCAAAGGTCTGTAATGTAATTAATAAGAACCTTGAGCATCCAAGGACCGAAAAACATAAGCGCTGCAAACACACCTACAATTTTAGGAATGAATGTAAGCGTCTGCTCTTGAATAGATGTGACTGTCTGAAAAATACTGATAACAAGACCTATCACAAGTGATACTAGCAAAAGTGGTAATGATGTAATCAATAGAATGTATATGCTATTTCTAATGATATCTAATACCTGTCCTTCAGTCATAACCTATCCTCTCCTAAATTATTGTAAAAACAACACTAATAGAATGTCTTCACTAACCCGCCAATAACAAGATCCCATCCATCTACTAAAATGAATAGTAGAATTTTGAATGGTAACGAAATAGTTGTAGGTGGTAGCATCATCATACCCATTGACATAAGTACCGATGCAACAACCATATCAATAACAATAAATGGTACATAAATCAAAAAGCCTATTATGAAGGCTGCCCTTAGCTCAGATAAAATAAATGAAGGCACAAGGACTGTAAATGGAACCTCATCCAAATCATCAAGATCATAGGTGATACCTGCAATATCACAAAAAAGCGCTAAATCTTTTTCCTGTGTTTGAGGATACATAAACTCCCTTACAGGTGCAATTGCAGCATCAATAGCCTCTTCTTGTGTAATCTCGCCTGCATCAAATGGGTCAATAGCATCTGTTTTAATTTGAGTCAAAACAGGCGACATAATGAATAATGTTAAAAACAACGCCAATCCTATCAATATTTGATTCGGAGGCGCTGTATTAGTTCCTATCGCAGCGCGCACAAAATGAAGCACAATGACGCATCTGGTAAAGGATGTTAGCATTATCAGAATTGAAGGCGCCAAGGTAATGATTGTAAGAACAAGTAGCATTCTAAGTGTTGCTGTAAAATTGCCGTCCTCACCATCAAATGTTAAAGAAAAGCCCTTATTTCCGCTGCCGACAACCTCATCCGAAGCATTTGGCGCATTTTCAGTTGCACCATAGCCCTCGTTACTAGCCCCGTATTCTGTACCATATTCAGTTGCATAAGCATAAATACTACAAGTAAAAAGCGTATATGAAATAACAGCCAGTGAAAAAATCAGGCTAAATATCAAATACCCCTTCTTTAGTTTTTTCATAACAATCTCGCCGCCTAATTATTTTTGTATCTTCGAAAGCTTGTCAAGAATTGTCTTAAAATCAATAGCTTGAACGCTTTCAACTGGTTCATCTAGCTCTTTGAGCTGTGATGAGGATAACTCACCTAAAAGTGTTACTTCGTCCTTACCAGTGGCAACAACGAAATACTTATCCTCACCAGCTCGAATGATTTGTACAAATTTATTGTTCGACAGTCTTATAGCCTCAACTATTTCTAAGTTTTTGTTGGCCCCCACTGTCTTCTGATAGCCTGCAATCCACTTTGTTACAAAAGCGGTAAGTGCAAGTACCCCTACAAATACAAATAAGGCAAAAATCAATTGAAAGAAGCTTTCCCCCGCCGCAGAAAGAAGTATCATATTATCCAATTACCTTCTTTACAGCTTCAAGAACACGCTCAGCCTGGAATGGCTTTACGATAAAGTCTTTCGCACCAGACTGGATAGCTTCAATAACCATAGCCTGCTGTCCCATAGCAGAGCACATAATAACGCATGCGTTAGGATCCTTCTCCTTGATAGCCTTAAGAGCTCCAATACCATCCATCTCAGGCATTGTGATATCAAGAAGTACAAGATCTGGAGAAAGCTCAGAATACTTATCAACAGCAATCTTACCGTTTTCAGCCTCTCCGACTACATTGTAGCCATTCTTGGTGAGAATGTCCTTAATCATCATTCTCATAAATGCAGCGTCGTCACAGATTAAAATGTTTTTTGCCATGTTTTCATCTCCTTAAATATATTGTTTACTCTTTGATGATTTCTGTTATTCGTACACCAAAAGACTCCTCGATTACTACGACTTCGCCTTTTGCCACGTACTTGCCGTTCACAAGTACATCTATTGGTTCACCGGCTATTTTATTTAGCTCGATGATGGTACCTGGTGCAAAATCCAAAATATCTTGGATTGTTTTATTGGTTCGACCTAGCTCTACTGTTACCTCAAGAGGCACATCCAGAATTAAGTCGATATTCTCCTGTGCGAACTGAGCTGCAAAACCCGGTCCAAATGGAGAAAACTGTGCAGGCTGTACATTTACCTGCTGCTGTGGTGGATACATATACTGTGGCATCATCATAGGCTGACCTTGTGGCATCTGCCCTGCCATCATATTTGGATCCATCTGTGGTGGTGGCGCAGCCTGTGGTGGTGGAGCTGCTGCTTCTGGTGCAGGATCTGGTGCCGGTGCCGCCTCTGGGGCTTCAGCAATTCCGTCATCCACTGTAGACTTAGAATCAGACTCCATATTATTGAGTACTGAACCACACATCTCCTTGGCAAGTGAAATAGGATACAGCTGCATCATTTCACTGTCTACCAAAGTTCCAATTTCCATCTTAAAGGCTATTCTTACAAAATTGTTCTTTAAGAATTCATCTATATCACCAGCATCTATAGTAGCCAAATCTGTAAGAGTGGCCGTAGGTGGTGATATATCTACCATTTTATTTAGCATAGATGAAAGGGATGTAGCACTAGCTCCCATCATCTGATTCATGGCCTCAGATATTGCCGATAGGTGAAGGTCTGAAATCTCACCATCAATATTGGTGCCATCTCCACCCATCATCAGGTCCGTGATAACCTTTACATCATCCTCTTTCAGTACAAGGATATTAGAGCCATCAAGACCTTTCGTGTAACCAATTCTAACTACAACGCAGGATTTATCATAATTCGATGCTAATTCTTCCCAATTAGTTTCAGTAACAACTGGAGTTGAAATTTCAACCTTTTGGTTTACCAACGAGAAAAGTGTTGTAGCTGCACTTCCCATGCTTATATTGGCAACCTCACCAATTGTGTCTATCTCCTGCTCGGAAAGTTCACCGCCGCCTCCTGAAGAACCCCCATCGGAAGCGTCTGCATCTGGAATACCCCCGCTAAGTAGTGCATTAATCTCATCCTGTGATAATACACCGTCACCCATTCTACTGCTCCTCCCTAATGATTTGTGTCACTCTAACTGCGTAATCCTTACCTGATGCTCCTGGAAGGGCTTGGAACTTCTTTATGTCGCCCACGAAAACATCTAGCTCTTGATCTACCTTTGTATCAAGTCTAACTATATCCCCAACCTGAAGTTGGGAGAAATCAGCCACTGTAATTGTGCTATTCCCCAGCACTGCAGTAACTGGTATCTTGGCGTGAGTAATAAGTGCTTCAACTGCCTCTGAATAATTCTCTCCTGCCTTCTCCTTTTGACTACTATACCAAAACTTTGTGTTTAATTTGTCCATAACTGGCTCTAAAGTAATAAAAGGTAAGCAAATATTCATAAGACCTTCTACATCACCGATTTTTATATTAACAGTGACAATAGCAATCATTTCTGATGGCGAAATAATTTGTGCGAACTGTGAGTTTGTCTCAATTCTTTCAAGTCTAGGATGAACATCAAGTACATTCTCCCAAGGCTCTCTAAGCAAGTCCACACAAGAGGTCATTACTCTTTCTATAAGAAGCAACTCAATTTCTGAGAAATCTCTAATTTTATCAAGTGGCTCCCCTTCGCCTCCCAGCATTCTGTCTACCATGGCAAAGCCAAGGTTTGAAGCCATTTCTACGATTATATTTCCCTCTAAGGGAGCAAAATCAACTACACCTAAAAGCACAGGATTCGAAAGAGAATTCGAAAACTCCATGTAGGTAACTGCCTCGGAGTTCATTACCTCAACCTGTATGTTTTTTCTAAGGAATATTGGAAGGTTGGTGGAAAGCAATCTTCCATAATGCTCGAAGATAATCTCCATTGTTCGAAGATGTTCCTTAGAAAACTTGGATGGTCTTGCGAAATCGTAGTTCTTAACAGGCTTTTCTTTATTATTTTTGATTTCTTCTGCGTCTAATTCACCGCTTGTTAAGGCGTTTAGCAGGTTATCTATTTCGTTTTGTGAAAGAACGTCACCCAAAGTTTTCTCACCACCATTCGTCCCATTAATAATCTAGTTACTGATATGTCGCGCTACTAAAATTAACTCTTACAATAAATGCTGATTTAAACAACCCCTGAAGAGCTTCAAGAATTTCTTCTTTTACTTCCTCTTCATTATTTCTCATATCATCAATAGTATGCGATGCTATTACTGTCTTTATTGTATCATTTATAATATTATCCTGAGCACTTAAATCTCCGGCTCCATCTCCAAAAGTTGCGTAATCCTCATTGGTTGTATCTAAGGATAAGGATATTCCAAGCACTGCATAATGAAGTGAACCATCACCACTATCTGCCAAGTTAATAGTCTGTGTTTCTCCACCATTTACTGCATAATCCTTCATATCAGCAACATTAATTGCAAGCGAGCCTGCAGTATCTCCAGCCACCAAATCCAAATCAATAGCTGAACAAACCTTTGTAATAAGTTCATTAGCTTTTTGAGTCTCTGGTATGATTGTTATTGTCAAAACAGCTGTAAGTACCAAATTAACAACAACAAGTGCAAGTATAACCACTGTAATCAAATTCTTCTTCATGATTTGCCTTTCTTATTCACCTAAATCAGATGAATATGAGTTGTAAATTTTGATTTCAACACGTCTATTTCTTGCTCGTCCCTCAGCAGTACTATTATCTGCTATAGGAACATATTCACCTCTACCTGCTGATTTAATATAAGCTGGATTAAGGTTTGTAACCTGTCTTATTCTTTCGGCAACATAAAGAGCTCTGTACATTGAAAGCACATCATTATTTTCGTAAGTACCAGATCTCATCGGAACGTTATCCGTATGTCCTTCTATCTCGATAATATTGTTAGAATATTGTGCAAGTATCTTTGATAAGTTATCAACTATAGGTATCGCATCCTCTGTAAGTTCCGCTTTACCTGAATCAAAAAGTAATGCACCATTAATTGTTATCATTACATAATTTGCATTAAAATCTACTTCAACCTGGTCCTGTAGACCATATTCTGAAAGTTTGCTTTCTATCTGTTCTGCAACAGATTCGCTTTCAGAGGCTCCAGCCTCTTCAAGCGCTTTCTCGGCTTCCTCAACAGACACACCATTTGAGGTTTCCTCACCTTCATTTGAAGCAGAACCATCTTCCTGTTGTTCTCCTTCGTTTTGGGTGTCTGTTGCGCCCTCCTTTTCATACTGTTCATCATCACCATCATGAACACTATTGAAATAATCATCAAACATTTCAAGCTGGCTAATTCCAGATGAAATCATCTGCCCCTCTCCAATAGAGGTTCCTCCTGATGAAAAAATACTAAAACTAGACTGAATGCTCGCTATTACTTCCTGAAATTTCTCCGTATCGGTACTACTCATAGAGAAAAGTAATACGAAGAAGCAAAGTAACAGGTTCATCAAGTCTGAGAAGGTGGCCATCCAGGCAGGAGAACCAGCAGGAGCTTCCTCTTGCTTTGGCTTCTTTGCCATTAGCCTTCACCTCCTCCATCGCCTCCGCCGATGCCTTCACGTGCTGAAGGTGGCAAGAAGGATTTAAGTTTTTCTTCTATTACTCGTGGATTTTCACCTGCTTGTATTGAAAGAAGGCCTTCCACTGTAATACTCTTAGTCATTGTCTCTAATCCACTGTTAACGCCAAGCTTTGTTCCAATAGGACCTGTAAGCCAGTTGGCGATTAGAGAACCGTAAAGTGTAGTAAGTAACGCTACGGCCATGTTAGGTCCGATGGTAGATGCATCTTCAAGGTTCTTTAACATATTAACCAGACCTACAAGGGTTCCAATCATTCCCCAGGCTGGTCCCATTTCACCCCATTTAGACCAAAAGTTGATACAAACTTTATGTCTTGATTCCATATTATCAAGATCCGTTTCAAGAATAGCTCTAACAAGCTCTGGATCTGTACCGTCTACTACTAAGTTAATTCCTTTTTTCAGGAATTCGTCATCTATGCTATGTGCTGCTTCTTCTAGGGCTAATATACCCTCTTTTCTGGAAATATTGGCCAGATTAATGATTTGAGAAATACTATCAGCTGGGCTGCCTACCTTAGGCTCATTAATAGCTAAAGTGATACTCTTTAGTCCACCAATGAAGTCTGACATCTTATTACAAGCCAAACAAGAAGACAAAGAACCACCAATTGTGATAATAACTGATGGAACGTCTATGAAGTTTGCCATTGCTGCGACACCACCGGATGAAACGATTCCGAAGATAACCATTACAACACCCAGTACCAAACCAGCTAAAGTAGCTATATCCAAAACTCTCACCACCCCGTAATTTTTTAGAAAATCTAGCCAAATGCATGGAATTACGCGCTTTAACTTTTGTGTATATTTTACTAGATTTAAACTTTATTGTCTACTTTTATACATAAAATCCTCTCATATTATTGTGTTTTTTCCATGTCCTAACCACTAAATATAGAATATTCACAAAATTTTTAAAATTTCATTA
>JAGBJE010000018.1 GCA_017934625.1 Pseudobutyrivibrio sp.
GTAAATAGAAAAACCTACGCAAAGGCAAATATTATTCTTGGAGATAATCTTATAACTACATACGAAACTTCGGAGAATCCCTTAACCTACAAAACAATTGAAAAAATAATTAAACAGTATTTTTAGACAAGGAGAACTATAAATATGAAAAATAAGAAGCATTATACAAGGGAGGAGTCTACCCTTTTACAGGAAATTGTAAGGACCTACAGATATCCTGACGGTACATTAAATGGAATTGCTGTGTTTATTTCAACACTTGCATTGGTACTGCTTTTGATATTTGGTCACTTCACTATCAATGGCTTAAAGCATCTTGCTGGGCTGGATAAGGTTTCAGCCAGTGAATTAAGCCTGGAGAATATTGAAGACTATATTACGGAAACATATTTAGATGCAATCGATGATTACACTGATAAAAAAATAGATCATGACACTGCAAAGAAAAGAATACTAAAGCAGCTTGCTGCCTTTATTAATTCTTCTGATGCTTTTACAGATGAGCAAAAGGTAGAACTCATCGAAACTATAAAGCAGTATTTGGATGACATTACTATCGAAGAGCTTATAAAGAACAACCAGGAGTCTGTTGCAAAACTGACTACTGAATTTAATAAATATCAAAAAGAAAACGAGGCAGCAAAAGAACTATTATTAAATACTATTGAAACTGAAATTCGTACAAATAAAGAATATACACAAGCGCAGCTTGATGCCTTAAACGAGCTTCACGATAAGCTTGAAAAGCTTGAGCTTACACACTGGAACGCAATTAACAACATGCTTGCTGAAACAATACAGCGATATGACCACTATACAAACGAGCTTGCAACAATATCCTATGGTGGACTCCAGGTTTGGTCGGCAGATGCCCAATACGATATCGATACTTATGTTATTTACAATATTAGTTCAGATTATGACCACATCAATTATACAACCGGCAGTCAGAATGATGTTCGCATCTTTAAAAATTTAACAGGTGTTAATACCAACACACCCCCAAGCAAAGACAAAGAAAACTGGCAAGAGTTTTCCACCTTTGGCGCAATCAGCAATACCTATAACACATTCCTTGAGAGACTTTACGGTGGTATTGCAGAGTGGGATGCAGCAGGTTCTTACAAACCAAATTCTTATGTAATGTATAAGAATCAGCTTTATAGAAACATCACCGGTGTAAATACAGATGTAACACCTGATAAGGACACAGTAAACTGGGCTGCATCATCAATGATCACAGTAATTCAGAATACATATAATACATTCCTTGCAGCAACTGGTGCAAAGGATTATGTGGCAGGTGAAACACATTCTGCTGGCGAATATGTAATTTATAACAATACTATTTACAAGAATGTATCAGATAATGCTGGTGCAATGAATGGTGCTCCAATTCCTGGTGTAACAGATGGTGATGGAACAGAATCTGTATGGGTAGCCATCACAATCACAGATATGATTGACAAGAACTACCAGACCTTTATCACTACTGTTGGCGCCGAAGATTATAACAATGAGCATAGCTACCAGGCTGGTAATTATGTAATCAAGGATGGCACTCTTTACAGAGCAACAGATGTAACAAGTGGTTCATTTGATGCATCTAAGTGGGAAAAGGTTACTGTGACAGACCAGATTGACACCTTAAGAAATGACCTTGATGCTCTTGCCGTCAAAAGTTCAACTGACCTTGAAGCTGTAAACGAAAATCTTACAGATATTATTAATACAAACAAATCCCTTTCAGATGAACAACGCGCCCAGATGCTTCAGATTATTAATGACAATGCTGATGCTTCAGCTGAAGGTATGGATAAGTTGCGTTCTGACCTTACAGCTGTAATCAACAGCAATGACACCAAAAATGAAAAAGAACGTGAGAAGCTTTTAAAGCAGTTAAACGCTCTTAGTGACAACACTGCTACTCACATGGATGATTACGAAAAACGTATCAAAAATCTTGAAGACAGAACAACATCTCTTGATGGCTCTCAAAAGTTCCAATTTGATTGCAAGAATGGAATCCAGGGTTATTCTGTTGATGGTGTGTTCTATCCGTTTTAATAATATAAGAATATCTAGGGGCTTAGCCCCAAGAATTCTTTCTAAATGAAGGAGTCGAAAATGAAATTTAAAAAATTATTTGCATTAATTACTGCAGCTACAATTGCATTCATAAATATCCCAACTACAGCCTATGCCAAGGAATTTGAAGAAGACTTGGCAGAGTCAACTGAAGAAAGCAGTGATGTTTCTGCCAATGATATTGAACCCAAAGATGTTGAACCCGAAGATATTACTGCTACAGATATTGAGTCCGAAGATACTTCAACTGAAGCTGATGAAAATGATATTGAAACAAATGACACAAAAACAACAAATGAAGCGGATGCCAAGCCTGATTCTGCAGTGGCTCATAATAAGAAAACAAAGGCCAGTATGCATAAAAAGCAGCATGACACTACACGCTTAAAGGTTATCGAGCTTCAGGTTAAAAACTGGCATGGTAAGGAAATGGTTGATGAAGAAACAGGCTATACATATTTTTCTGATGAAATTGGGGAATATATCGATGGTTCAAAGAGCTCGTTTAAATCTGAAGATGAAGATCTTATTTCTGAATTTATTGCTACTGTTGAGGGTTCAACTATTGATGATGAACTAAGTAGCTCTCTCGCCTTTGGCGGCACAGATGTCCTAAGTGGTTGGGGACCAATACTTGATGAGCTTAGTAACCATACATCTTCTAGCGTCAATATAGTGATTGATGTTAAGAATTATGAAATTACTGATTATTCAATCCAGTATATAGATGATATAGAACTAGAAGAAGATATTGAGGATGAGACTGAGGATGAGCTTGTTTTGAGCCTTAATGATGAAGCTGAAACTGAAATAAAAACAGCTAATGATCCAGCAAAAGAAACTACAAATTCTAGTAACAAGAAAGATGAACTGATTGCTAAAGAAGATGAAATTCTTCCAGAAAATGTTGTTAGCAAAGCCGATGAATCTGATTCAAATTCAGACTCTGAGCCACTTGATTCCGATGCAATCAGCAGCGATATACAGGAGTAGCAAATGAAAGCAATGAAAAAAATCATACATATAATTGTGAGCATAGCACTTATAACAACAATGGCTATTCCCACATCAATCACCTCCTATGCCAAGGATAACGGTTCGCTCAATCATGTGCTTGAAAATGATTTTGCGCCTTTTAGAAATCAGATTCCAGAATTTCTTTCCAGATATTCTGATTACAAGGGTGACATAATTAAGAAGCTTTGGGCAAAGGTGTTTTATGAAGAGTTAAAATCAGGAAATGCCTGGTATCAAAAATACAATCACGGCATTAGTAGCACTGGTGCTGCTGTTCCCAATTTTTATATAGCACTTGATGGTACACAAAAACAACTAACACATCAAATTTTGTATTCCACTGGTGATTTTGAAGCTTATTTTGGCAATACGCTTGAGGCTAACACTGAGTTTTTCGGACAGATGTTAAATCTCCCTGGATATGAAGCCCTGGGAAAAGATACAAATGGGCTCAATCAAATGAGACAAGTTATGGTTACATACCTTTCTCAGCCAGAGAAATATCAATACATGACAGAAAGCATCATTAATCTTACAAAGGAAGGACTTTATATTGGGTCTAAAAAGGATGCTTCAAATAATAAGCTAAGAGGTGCTTCCTTTGGTGGACGCACACTTGATTACTATGTGCTTATGACAATTGCCTCTAAGTATGAAGGCGATGGTAATGAAACATACCTTAGTACCCCTCAGGTTAATTGGCTCAAGTCGTACCAGTATGAATTGTATAACGAGTATATAAACTACGGTGCAAATTCGCTTGCAGGTAAATATGCTCCAATCTATGACCTGATTGCAAGAAGTACATATGCTGCAAATGGTGTTAAGGCGCAGGAATTCTTTAATTATGTTGAAGCATCTGGACATGGTGCCGGTGCATGGCTTAATTTGAATAACAGCATCAATATACCGGGACTTGAAGCCTTCGACACTATAGCATATCTATATGATGGTGCTGAAGGTTGGTGTGGCGGATATCACAGCGCAAACACTTGTGGTAATAGAAATAACTGTATTCATAAAGCAGGTGCCCGTGATAAGATGGCATACCTTTTGTATTTTAGCAATGCTACATCACAGAATTTCTTAAAGAATAATACAAGCATTGCAAAACTAATAAATGATACATCTGATGCAAGTGGTAATGTGGTATATGGATATGTCACAAAGTTTAATGCAAAACATCAGGGACCAGGACAGTCTGGCACTTATCAAAGCAAGGTGAGGGCTGGAAATGATATTTATAAACGAGTGTATGGATTCTTGGATTATCACGCCAAAGGAGAAATCACCGGTGTATGGGAATATCATATTCAGGCAGATACATTAAATGGCGTAACAGGAGATGTAGATGCTAGAGATATATACGGAAGCGATACTTTAGTTTTAGATAGCAGTGCTTTTGCAGCTCCAAATCAAATGATTGTTTTAAATGTTCCTGTTCCTACAAATTGGGGATATTATTTTGATGCAGGTCGTGACGGATTTCCGCAAACTATTGATGAATGGCATGCATATGTTAATGGTACAGAAGTTTCATCTAGAGGAAACGAATCCGTGGTAAAAGCCACATCCTACAATATAAATGGTACAGACTATTATGCATTCGAAATTAAAAATTTAACCCCTTATCAAAGACGCGGTGCAAGCCTATCTGTAAGATTTAGAAGACGTGATAGTGCCATGCAAAATTGTCGTGGTTCTGGTAGTGAGGCCTGCGTTGTTCTCGGTGATGTTTCAGCCTCGGGCCAAGTCACAGTAATAGGTACATATCCTGCATGTGTACAGAATGGTCATAACTGGGTGGCTTCCGAGACAAATAATACAATAGTATGGAATGACGACTATTCAGCTGTTAAATTCAGACCTTATTGTACAGAATGTGGTGAAACATGCAGCGAAAGGATTATTAAAATCAAACCTACAGATATTACAACAGAAGGAAACTTCATTGTGTATAAGGCATATGATCCTTATGAGAACATCACTATACCAAAGAGAATTAACAAGACTAACGGTCAGGCTAATGAGACGATAGCATTCAACAGTTCCAATACAACAGGGCAGCTTTCAGCGTCAGATGTTGGAACAGATGTTAAATGGCCAGGTGGTTCATTATCAGATGAGACCTATAAGATTGCTGATTGTTCACTTACATTCAGTACAAAGCCAGGTACGCTAAAGGCTGGTGCAAGATATATTGAGATTAATAGAACTGTTTTTGATGGACAGATTAATAATCTTGATATTCAGGTTCGCTCAGCTAGAGGCAAGACTCTTGGAGTTAACTCCCCTGTGTTAAGTGAATCAACTGGTGGACATAATGTAAAATATACACCTTACTATAGAGTTTACTTTGATGCAGGTGTAAAGGATACCGACCTTATTGATGCAGTAATCACAGTAAGAGCATCAGCAACAAATCAGAAATGGAGTCCAAATGGCAACCCATACGCCTACATTCCTGATCCAGTTGCTTCAATGAAATTTGATAGCGTGACTATCAACTACTAAGTTATCCCTATATCAACCCAAAATGCTTTAATCCATTGTAAATGCCATCCTCATCAAAGGCTGTGGTAACATAATCTGCTGCAGCCTTTGCTCTGTCGGTGCCATTTCCCATGGCGATACCTACATGAGCTGCCTGAAGCATGTCCAAATCATTTTCACTGTCGCCAAAGGCATATGTATTGTTAGGGTCAATTCCAATAAGCTCACATACCTTCATCATGCCCGTAGCCTTGTTGTGTCCAGCTGGTACCAGCTCGCACACATCATCGTTATGGGCTATTATTGAATAATATTTTGAAAGACGTTCAAAGCATTCTATCCTCTTGTCAGCTGCCACATCAGTAGCACATGACATTTTGTTGATGACCCAATCACCATAATAATCTCCGCCAACTGTTACAAGGTCTGAACCAAGGTCACGTCTAAGAACATTTCCAAAATAATCATTATGGTCAAATTCATCATCATCCATATAAATATTTTTAGGGCCTTCAAGGATTGGTCTAAAGCCGTAGCTTCTAATCATTTCTACTGTCTTTTTAGCGAAATCCTTATCAATGACCTTTTCATATAAAACATCTCCATTAATTTCAATATGGCAACCGCAGGAACAAACTATTCCGTCGAAGCCTAAGCTAAGCAAATCCTTATCCTGTATAAATGATCTTGATCTACCACTGCAAATAAAAGCTAAATGTCCATTTTCCCTAAGCTTCTTAATCCCCTCTCTGGTACTGTCAGGGATATATTTTTCATAATCCCAAAGTGTACCATCAATGTCAAAAAATACTGCTGCCTTCATAAAACCTAACTAATCCTTTTTTGTAATCTTTCTAAAGAGGGCTGTCTCCACTCTTTCTGCTCTAGTAACAAATGATACCTGTGTGTCACGTATCGTAATTACGGAATGACCGCTAATCTCATCAATCCCCTGTTCAACGTAGTTCATTGTACTATCCTGAAGACTACGATGAACTAAAATATTGTGCTTAAGCAGATTGTTGATAACCTCTGTCTCTGTTGTGGCATCTGACAACTCAATATATGCCTCATCAACCTTTTTGTCTGCAAGAAACTCATCTAATTTTTCGATGCCAACCACTGAATCAAAATGATCTATGTAATCGTTAGAATCTGTTGCAGTCATTACCACACCAACTATCTCATAATCATTTTCAAAAGAGCCCCTAAGCACACGCTTTATTGTCTTTTGGGTGCTATCTCCATCACAAACAACTATAAGCTTTGGGCAAAGCTGGGAATGAAATCTGCTAAATCTGATAAAGCATTTCCACGCACTACGTTCAAAAACAATAAACACATAGCACAGAGCAAATGCTGCTGCATAAACGCTTCGTGAGAAATTCTGCGCCGTCTTAATAGTGTACAGCACAACAGTGAAGAATGCCCATGTAACAAATACCTGCACCAGGATGCTTTGACACTCCTTGAAAAAGCTTCGCTTTATAACTCCGGAAAGGCTCTTGCCAATTAGCAATATAATCAAATAAACAACTACCAAAACAACACCATAATCAAAGAATAGCTCTCCATGATGTACAGTGCTAAACTCGTAACGGAATCTGGTAACCAGCCAATATCCAAATATCAACGCAGCCAAATCCAATATAATAAAATCTGCATGCTTCTTAATGTAGAGTAATGTTTTTTTCATTAACCTAATCTCCTTAAGGTTATACCCACAATCTGAACCAGAAATTATGGTGGGCTCTAGTAAAATTATTTTTCTTATAAAAGATCATCCTTTTAAACTTGGACTTGTGTCCAATATCAGCAAATCTGATAAGGATATTCTTCTTATCTTTTGATATAAAATCAGCCTTTGCAAGCTCTGCTGCAAATAACCTGGCTTCATTTACAAATGCCTTTTTCTTTGCAAAGAGGCTACCTTCTTTGAAATCAGACACGTTACGATTTCTTTTATCTGAATCTGATTCCGTAACAGCTCCCATGATATTGTTCCCTGTCTGTCTGTAAGAAACAAGAGGCTCATCAATTGCCTTCACTTCTCCTGTTATAGATGCCAGAGCTAAAACCAGTGCATCATGCATAGGTATATTTTCTAAATCAAGCTTAGGAAGTAGCTCCACTGTCAAATCCCTAAGCGCTCTATTAAAGCACATGGTACAGCCTGCTGCAGGATTGTCAATTAAGATTTGGGTGTAGGCTGTGTTGCCAGGCTCTCTTCCAATATATCGTATAAACGAATCAGAAATCTCATTCAAGTTCTCGTCCACCACCCACATATCGGAAAATACGCAGGCAGGCTCACTTAAATCTCCAAGAGCTTTAAGAGACTTTTCTATTTTGGTCTCATGCCAAACATCATCCTGGTCACAGAAGAAGTATACATCTGCCTCCTCTTCCTTTAGCATCCAAAGAAAATTTGCCTTGGCACTGCCACAAGACTGGCCATACAACAACTCGATTTTTTCTGGGTTATTATCCCTGTATTCATTCAGAATATCAATGGTGTCATCTGTTGAGCCATCATCATGAACTACTATTCTAAAATTATCAAATGTCTGATTAAGTAAGCTATCAAGCTGTTGTCTTAAATAATTCTTGCCATTATAGGTAGCAAGTAAAACCACAATATTTTTCATTATCTGTTAAAACCGTAACCCGTCCCCGTCTTTTTTTTGAATCTAAGATTATCTATAAACAGCCCCAGGTTTGCCAAAGAGCTTGTTATCTTACCAAGCTTAGAGCTAGCCCTAAACTGATTCTTATAGGTAATCATTTCGTGTAATGTGAAAATATCTTCCTGCTTAAAGTAATCGCACTCAGATAACAAATCAAGAAAATCATATACAGATGCATCTGTGATATTAGTATCCTTTGAAAGATTTGTCTTAGTGTACCTGTGAGTATATAATGCTTTGTCTAAATAATCAAATCTTATGCCTTTAGCAAGAAGAAGCAACCACAGATAATAATCATCTGCGCCATTCTTTTGAACCAAGTGCTCCTGCCAAAAATCAGGCACAATATCTTTTTTAATTATGCACTGACCTGGAGATATAATCTGTATACCTATCCTAAGGTATGTTGTTAAATCGCCAATGAGAGCTTTGTGATAATCGTTTCGATACCAAAGCAGCATGCTTTCATCAGATTGCTCTAATAGCGCATTGCACACTAGCACCTGTGAATCATGGCTTATTGCAGCCTCAAGCATCTGAGCCAATGCATCATCTTCCAGCACATCATCCTGATCTAAAAACATTATGTAATCACCGGTAGCCTCTTTCAAACCTGCCACACGGCTGTAATGAATCCCTTTGTTAGATTCATTGGTGATGACCTTAATGAAGCTATCTGCAGCATCCGCCACTTCAAGCTTCTTCCATGGACTGTCATTTACCAGAATAACTTCCATAGAATGTCCCAAGCTACTAAGCTCCTTTTCATTGGCAAGCATGCTATCAACGAAGCCATCCATATATTTATCCCCTTCGTAAAATGGGGTGATAACTGTTATTTTCATCTTGTCTCCTTGAAGGGGTTTTATTAATAAAAATCCCCGCAAGGTACATTATACCTTTACGGGGGTGTTTTGTCTATTTAGAGCCAGAGCCTTTAAGAACTACTGCAACTGTTCTAAACAAAATATTAAGGTCTAATCCTAAAGACCAGTTTCTGATATATTCTGTATCAAGGGCCACAACATCCTCAAAATCAGTGATGTTGCTACGGCCTGAAACCTGCCACAAGCCTGTTAAGCCAGGACGTCCGGCGAGACGAGCCTTATGATGTAAATCATATTGCTTGTACTCGTTCTCTGTAGGTGGTCTTGTTCCTACAAGTGACATGTCTCCGATTAACACATTCCAAAACTGTGGTAATTCATCGATAGAATACTTGCGAATGAAATGACCTGCTGGGAAAATTCTAGGATCATTTTCCATTTTAAACATAAGACCATTCATTTCGTTTTGATCCATCAGTTCCTTTTTGCGTTCCTCTGCATCTACATACATGCTTCGGAATTTGTAAAACTTGAACTTACGTCCATTCTTACCTATACGTGTCTGTGAGAAGAATACAGGACCTGGTGCCTGAATCTTGATAACAGGTGCAAGGAACACAAATGCAATTGCGCATAAAACAAGTCCAACAAGGCTGCTAACAATATCAAGTGTACGCTTAGCAAAGCTCTCTCTATTAGTAGCGATGTGCATACTTGTTGTCATGGTAATGTAATCCCCATAGTATTCAATAGCACGATTCTTGAGCAAATGGTCTGTGTGGATAAGCGAAATGTGCACTGTACATCCTAAATCTGCAAGACGTTCAGCTAAAAGCTCTTCACTGTATCTGTTCTTACCATCAATAAACACTTCATCAACTACGTGTGTACGAATGTACTCAAAAACTGAATCGCAATCACCAACAACGGGAACGCCTTGGATTTTCTTGCCAACCCAATTCTTATCAATAACTGCACATCCAACAACCTTATATTCAACATAAGGATTGTTTGCAAGCTGACCCAAGCAATGCTTCACAGTGCCTGAATCTGCGATTACCAACATAGATGATTTGTTAACATCCTCAAGCTTTCTATATCTAATGAGACGCTTGAACAATATTCTAAATGCAAACATGATAAATACCATGAGTGGAGCCCATGTAAAAATCACTGCTCTAGAAATGTAGCTAGAATATCTAAAAGCATACATGAATATTAATACGCCACACAGATTTACAAAGGAATGTATAACTACTGCCAGGAATTCCTGATACTTATTACGATGCACTATGCCAGTATAAGGATCACGCAATGACGCATTTAAAATACTGATAAAAATAATCATCGTAAACAGGTTAGCGTATATATATTTATGTGGGAAATATGCATCACCAATTATTAAGCTATCGTATCTTATGTATATCGCTATGGCCAAGGCAAACAGCGCTGCCAGAGTATCTAAAGTTATGAAGTCCCAATGCTTTGCCCAAAATTTCTTCTTACGTTTATACATTAGACCCCCTAGCTTAAAGCACTACACCATTTTTTTCCAATAACTCTCTTGCACTATCTACAGAATCTACTCCGTGAAGATTCTTGATTGGTGCGAATTCATAATTTCTATCAACCTCAAATGCAAGGTTGTTATCCATCATATGAATCATATCAAGTACAAGTAATTCGAACTTGTAACCGTTTGGCTCTGTAGGAGAAACCTTATTTCCTGCTTCATCAACGAAAGGTATCTTCTTCTCAACTACGTGAACCACAAGATTATTATTAACTATTTCGTCAAGCTTCTCTACTGAGAATAAGTAGTTAAGAATAACACCAAACTTGTAAAGTAAGCTACCATCATCAGCCTTAGCCTCTGACATTTCCTTAGACATTTCGTAGTATTCTACGATGCTTGGCTTGCCATCCTCAAGGCAAAGAAGACCCATCTTCTCCGCTGGCTCAACCTTACGAACAACCTTAGAGCCAGAAACATAGTTGCCAAGGATTGTAGCACCGATGAACAATGGATCAGCAATACGCTGAAGCACGTTATCAACAGCGAATACGTTAATCCACTTAAGACCTCTAGCCTCGATATCACTTTTAAGACCAGCCTTAATCATAGATGCATACCAACCACCATTACCGTTAGGTGATGTAGCAAGTCTGCCCTCTTCCTCAAGAAGAAGCTTGCCATTGTAATCAACTGCACAAGCCATATCCTGAATGAAGAACTTAATGTAATCTGAATTGTAACCGAAATAATCATGCTCTGCGAAGAAATCTCTGGTAGCCTTATCATTCTTTTCGCTTGTCATGATGTAAAGAGGAACAAATGCGTCAGCCTTCTTTACTACATCTAAAAGATTATTGATTAGGCACTCAAAGATGTAAAGATCATGAGTCTGTCCAACATTATAGCAGCCCTTTGGTAAATCAAAGCCAAGACGTGTACCCATTCCACCGGCAAGAAGAACTGCTCCAACCTCTCCCTTTTTGATTGCATCAATACCAGCAGCTTCAAACTCAGCCTTTCTAGCAGCTATTTCTGGAAGCTCGATTGCAGGTGGCACTGCAAACTCTCCTCTTGCATTAGCAGAATCATTACCAATAAGCTCGAAATCTGACCAATTGATATTATCAATCTGCGCTAAAAATGTTTCCTGTTGAGCCTCTGAAAGATTATCAAAGCCACGCATTACGTGTCCCTGCCCGCGACTTTCTAGAAGTTCAATTGCCTTTTCTTTTGTCATATAACCTATCTCCCTTTCCGATTCGTACAAAATGCCCATTACAGGGCATTTTCACAGTGTATATAATATACACCCTTTCTTGCAAAAAATGTGCATAAAAATGCTAAAATTTTTATACGTTTTTGCCTGTATATAGCCAATTATTTGACTTTGTGTACTAATCTTTTACTGATTGTTTCTTTGATTGTTGGCATAACCGTCACCACAAATGTACACAATAAAACGTCAGCAAAAAATCTAATTGCGCATACCATTATTAAAGCTGCTGTACTATTTACCCTTTCAGCCACCAAGAACCATGGGATTGCTATGTACTCAAATGTATGCAAGCATAAAAAATACAATGAATATCTTCCTATTGTTCTGATTTTATTAGAAATTGTTCCATCAAAAAAGATATTTAATAATAAAAACAGCTTCAAAAAAACTATTGGGAAAATAACTGAAAGTGGTATTGCAATGATTGCAAGCACAACCTTAAGCTGCGGAAACATTAAACCCAGAGCGATAACAGCAACTATTATTAATGGAAACAAAATTTTAAATTTAAGACTCCATTCCTCTGTAAACAGCTTATGCTTTTTGCAGTAATATCCCATATATATAAATATAACAGCAAACATGCCTCTGCTTATTCCAAAAGGTGAGCATGTAAAATAACTAATAATCATACCAACAATACTAACAATTAGCACCGCAATAATATGCATTTTTTCTTGTATATATGTAAAGATGGCGGTTAAAATAATCCACCCCCAAAATAATGCCAGTAAGTACCACATTGGCCCACAGGAAAAAAGCGATATGCCTTTAATAGTAAGTGTATCCGCCAAACCAAGTGCCAATCCTGCAAACACCTTTAATGTTTCGATAACAGCTATCCTTTTTGAACCAAACACAATCCATCTGACCAAGCAGTGTCCTACACATATAAATCCAGCTGTAATTGCGTATGGAACTAGAATCATCTTAGCTTGCTGAGCAAATACCTTTTTAATAGGCTTTTTTCGAAAGCCATACCCGCTAATAATGAACAAGGCAGCCATAAATACGCCTAATAAATTTAGGGATCTTCCATAGCCGGACGCACCAACATCCTGAAAAGTATGCTCTATCACTACAACCATCATTGTAATGCCCTTTAAAAGGTCAAACATTCCTGCAGTGTTCTTAATTTGTATCTTTTTCATTACTCAAAACATCCTTTTGCCTATTTAGTTTTAGAGAGAATCTATAATATCTGCTACAGTTTCAATCTCTAAGATTCGTTGCTCAGAAATCTTTGTCTGGAACTCTCTAGAAATATTGTTGATAATAGTCATTATCTCAAGGGAAGATAAATCTAAATCGTCCATTAAAGAACTATCCCTTTCGATTTCCTCTTTAGGTATATCTGCTACCTCTTCAATTATTCTTGCAACTACTTCGAACTTATCCATTTTTACCTCCTTATTTTTCCACTGGCTGTCTTGTCAAATTCTGTATTTTGAAACTCAACAATATGAATTCTTTTGAAAATTGGAAGCCCTTTATTTAAGTCCTGCACATACTGTCGAATAGTTTCCTGTTTGTCATCGCTTGCATACACTGCTGCAACAATCTTGTCCTCTCGCTCGAAGACCTTACATTCCTTTACTGATTGATTTTTATATAAAAGATTCTCTAACTCCTCTGGACTAACATTTTCTCCGCCAGAAAGAATAATGAGATTCTTTTTTCTACCTGTGATAAATACATATCCATCTTCATCAATATAGCCAATGTCACCTGTGTGAATATAGCCGTCTATATTAATTTCGGTAGATGCTTCCGGATTATTGTAGTACCCCTTCATGTTGCTCCAATTTGCTATGCAAATCTCATCATCAACGATTTTTACATCAGCTCCTTCAACGCTTCTACCAACAGAAGTAACTTTATCTGTCATGTTGCCATTGTAGGTAGCCTCTAATGTTTCTGTCATTCCATAAACCTGGCAATAATTAATGCCATTTTCAAGGAAAAATTCTATCAGCTCTTTAGTAATAGGTGCTCCTGCAGTACACACACCTTTAAGATTACCTATCTTTGCAATGCCACCTCGCTTGAAGCGCTTTCTCCATAGGCTTAATGTAGATGGTGAAATGAAAGAAAAATCAATTTCTATCTTTTCTAATTCATTAAGCATGTCCCCAACATTTTCATTGATATAGGTCATGCATCCTCTGTTGCACCAGCAAAGCCAGCTAACAAAGCCTGCTGCATGATACATAGGAAATACCAGATATGTGCGTAACACATCATTCTTGTTAGGGTCCTCAATATATTCCTTTGGCAATATATTATGTCTTCCGCCAAACAGGCTCTTATAAGAAAGTACAACTCCCTTAGATTTTCCTGTTGTTCCAGAAGTATATATAATCACTCCCAAGCGATTTTCGTCACTCAAGTCAAATGTATGACTATATTCTTTATTTCGCTTAAATTCGCACAGGTTAGGGAAATAGTTATCCCCCTCAGCCTGTCTTATAACAATATCAGCATTTGCATCATCAATTATTTCATCAATATGTTCCTTAGATTCCCTGATATTTATAGGGATAACCACAGCATTTCCTAATATCAAGGCTGCAATCAACACAAGGACTTCGTAGCAATTGTTACTAAGTATTGCCACATGCTTATCTGTAATGTCACCGTAAGTATTCTGCAGATTTTCCAAGCACTCACAAATATCATTGTAAAACTGCTTATATGTAACCTCCTCAAGGACATCATTTCTAAAGTATCTATATGCAATTCTATCGCCGTATGCTTTTATTTCACTGTATAAATCGTACATATTATTCTCTCCTCTTTTTTGAATCATAAAGGTTTATTATTTTATCTTTAATGGCAACAAAGCCAAAACAGATTGCTATATCGATACCAGCCCTAATAATGTAGAGTAAGGTGCTGCCAACAGCCACATTGCCGGTCCACTTATTTGCAAAATAGTAATAGGGGAAGCCCATCATTTCTATAGTATGAACACACAAAACATATATAGAATATCTTCCAATCTTTCTTAGGAAAGATGTGATTATTCCGCTAAAGCGATTTAACTGAAGAAACAGTGCTATGGTAAATAACCCCACAAATCCATTTATTAAAATGGTAAGAATGCTAAATGGATAAACATTATCTGCCATACCATCAATAACTCCAACAAATCTGATAACCATATCTGGGAAAACAACCAGTAGCAACAGGATAATTGTTGCCCTTTTGCTAACGCCTTCTGTAAACCATTTTTTCTTTTTAGCTAAATAGCCTAAGCAAATGTAAAACACAGCAACCAATCCCTGAGAGATACACCATGGAACTGTATTTCCAAGACTTAGCAGCCAGCCTACAAATGCTATTGCAAGAGAGGCATAAGGAAGATATTTTTCTTCCAAATAATTAAGCAATAAATTAAATATGATTATTCCCCAAAACAGGGCCAATATATACCAAATTGGTCCACAGGAAAAAATCTTTACCCCATTGTATTCGCTTGTTTTTGAAAGACCTAACAAAAAGCCTCCAGCAATTCTGCAGGTTTCTTTAACTGAATCTGGCAAATACCTATACAAAGTGTAATGGGTGCACAGATGTAATATGGTTGTTATGATAGTCGTAACAATATATGGATATAAAAGAGTTTTAGCCTGCTTACTAACGCTCTTTTTAAAGCTCATTTTTCTAATTCCATAACCGCTTACCGAAAAAAACAAAGGCATCAATGCGCAAACAAACATGGAATATATGGTTATTAAAATATGTGGAACAAGTAACAGACCCATTGATGATTCAAAATCGGCCTGATATGTATTTTTGAAAACAAATGTAAGTGGAAACAGTGAATATGTATGCACATAAATAACCAGTAGCATTGTTACACCTTTGATAAGATCAAACATGCCTGCGGTGTTTTTAACTTTAAACTTCTTCTTGCTCATAATTTCTCCCTAACTAAAATCTAGTGAAATATCATTTTAAAGACTGATGGTGAAAGCATAAATAATTCATACTTAAGCTTTTGCTTTGTAGTGATTATTTCACTATATTTATCTAAAACATTTCTCATCTTAGACTTGATAATATAATGGTGATTTTCCATCTTGAAATAATAATCAGCCAGCTTATACATAGTGTTTCTCACTGTGATTTTGGCAAATCCGATATCGTTATTTTCAAATGAAACATCTATCCTGTCTGTGAATGCATCTATAATGTCCAAATGAGCCACGTTAACTTCATTTTCTTTTCCTGTAATGCCTGAAGCATTTGCTCTATAAACATATTCTTCCAGCGGAACAAAGACCATTTTATTGATACTGAAAACCAGTTTGTTAATCATAAACTCATCTTCATGAAGCTTTCCTTCTTCAAATCTGTTGTCCGCAAACAATTCTTTCTTATATAGCTTATTCCAAGAAACCACCATCAGTACATATTCTCTAGAAATAAGATCGTCTAGCCAGGTTCTGCATTCTGCTGCATCTAAAATGCGATTTGATGTAATTGGCTTAGCTAGAGCTGGCCATTTTGATGTGATAACGTCGCAGATTGCCAGTTCTGCATCAGTCTCTTCAATAGCTTGCAGCATACATTTAACATAATCTTCCATAACAAAATCATCAGAATCTACAAAACAGATATAATCACCTGTGGCTATATCAAGTCCTGCATTTCTTGCTGCGGATAAGCCGCCGTTTGTCTGATGAATCACCTTAATCCTTGCATCTTCTGTGGCCCATTTATCACAAAGCATGGAGCTGCTATCTGTAGAGCCATCATCCACAAGTATTATTTCTATATTGGAATAGCTTTGTTTTATCAACGATGATATACAAACATCTATAAAGTTTTCCACATTAAAAACCGGTACTATAACCGATATCAACTTTTCCATAAATTCTATTTAATAATCCTTTTGATACCATCTTTAAAATCCATCAAGCCTTTAAAAAGCTTCATGCCTGCTTTTTCTCCAAAAGCTCTGTTAAGTCCACGCATAAGGGCGATATATTTTGCACCCTTTTTATCGTGCCAGCTGGCATCGAAGTGATGGATTGAATATGTATTATCAGTAATATTGATTAGCCCTGTCGCAAAGCTCTTTGGACAAAAATATTCAGTAGGAAAAATATCTATATCCCCAACCTTTTGTCTCTTGCCATCCTGCTTTAGGCCATGCCTTAAAAGCACCTTGGTACATAGTCTTGGGCTTTCTATATTCTGAAGCTTACCTTCAACCATTTCGTATGGCTCATTGCCGTCATAGCAGGCTATCATTTCCTTTAGGATTGGAAGATGTGGCATACAGCCAAAGCCCTGTCCATCGTTTACCACCTGATCGTTTTCAAATCCTTTAAATGCCTTTAACTCACATAGTGGTGAAAGGTCTTTTATTACCTCCACATCAGTGTCCAAGTAGATTCCACCATGCTCATACATGATATCCAGCCTTGCGTAGTCTGGAACAAAAGCCCACTTCTTTTCTTCGTATGCCTTTTGCATGTATGGGTGCTTATGAATATCATAGTTGCTTTCATTCCACTCTTTTATCTCAAAATCCGGACAGTATTTCTTCCAGCTTTCAATGCATTTAAAAACAGATTCAGGTTTCGGATTATTGCCAAACCAACAGTAATGTATGGTCTTTGGAATCAACAATTCGCTCATTTATATGCTCTCCTTAATTGAAGTAGTTGTTTAATTAACATATAATCAGATTATGAATAAAACAATTACAACTATAATTCCATTTTTTAATAGTGAATCCACCCTTCCAAGAATGCTTGATAGTATACTTGCAGGCTCTGTTGTGCCAGACGAAATCATTCTTGTGGATGATGGTTCTACTGATAATTCAAAGCAGGTAGCTCAAAGCTATGCATGTAAATATCCTATGATAAAGTACATATCTAAAACCCATGACGGTGTTTCCGCTGCCAGGAACTTCGGCCTTACCATGGCATCCTGTGAATGGATTAGCTTTTTGGATGCTGATGACTATATTGAGCCTAATATGTACGAAGCAATGGTTAGCGCCATCGATGATAATTGCCAAGGTGTAATCTGTGGATATTTCACCCACAAGGATGATATAGTCACTGATTACTGTAATTACCCTACCTTTCATATAGATTCTAACGAGCTAATTAATGCCATGTTTACCGTAGATGCTATTAAAGGCTTTTTGTGGAACAGGCTATTTAATGCAAGCTTGATAAAGGACAGATTATTCAACGAAAGCATTTTGGCATGTGAAGATTTACTGTTTCAGTATGAACTATTATCTTCTACTAGCTTGACATTTAACTATGTAAGCAAGCCTCTTTACCACTACATACAGACCGCTGAATCTGCCACTGGTGAATCTAATCTTTTCAGAGATGGCACCTACATATATAAACCCGCCTTTGATTTGATGCTAAGCATGGCAGATGCTGAATATATCCCAGCCATTATTGAATCCTATAATGGCACCTTGGAATATAGCATGTACACACTGCTTAAAAACTATCGAAATGGCATAGATGTATTATCGTATATACGAATCATGCAAAAGCTTTTAAAAGAATTACCATATCCTAAAAAATCCCTGCATAGGTTTGCTTACTGCCATTGTCCTTTGCTCTACAGCTTCACATTGCCCCATGAATTCTGACGCCATTTGAGGTCGCCCTCCTTATGAGGGCGATTTATTTTTATCTCAAGGCCGCTGACGCAATCCAAATCAATTCCATCATCATACGGACTCAGCACAAACAAGGTATAGAAGGTCTTGTAATTGCCATTCACAATCTTGGACAAATCCACACAGACACTAAACTCTCCAATATCACCAGCATTTCCCTGTGCAATATTGTAAAAAGCCTGAGTAGCAAATGGCCTTTCAACCCTTTCATCCATCAGTTCAACTCTAATACCTACATTAGAAGTTTCTTTGTTACATTTATATTTAAAAGAGATTTCAAGGCTATCCCCTGTGACCTCTTCATTTTCATAATCAACATATTCTGCCCATGTCAACCTAATGTCATCTCGTTGTAGCCAACCTGGTCTGATATATTTAGCAAAATCTGCAGTGGTATTCGTTTTAACCTCTGCCCCATTGTACAGCCTGATAGCCTCATCCACAGCACCGTCAAACACAAGCCTGCCATGATTAAGGACTAAACATCTATCACACAATGTACTTACAGTGTCCATGTTGTGACTGACATATAGCACTGTTCGCCCTTCATTCTTTGCAATCTCTTTCATTTTGTTCAGGCATTTATGCTGAAACTTAATATCGCCTACCGCTAACACCTCATCCATTATCATGATATCTGCATCTAAATGTGCAGCTACAGAAAAGGCGAGCTTTACATACATGCCAGAAGAATATCTCTTTACTGGTGTATCTATAAAGTCCTGGCATTCAGAAAACTCTATTATGGAGTCTATTTTTTCATCTATTTCGCTTTGCTTCATACCAAGTATGGAGCCGTTCAAATAAATGTTTTCACGTCCAGTAAGTTCAGGATGAAAGCCCGTTCCAACCTCTAGCATGCTGGCCACTTTGCCATTTATGGATATGTGTCCTCTAGTAGGAGTGGTAATGCGGGAGATAAGCTTTAACAGTGTTGACTTTCCAGCTCCATTTGAACCAATGATGCCAACACATTCACCTCTGCTTACCGTGAACGACACATCATCCAAGGCACTGAAAAACCTGTTATGCAATGAAGCTTCATCCACCTGCTTACGCTTAGAGCTTTGAAGCTTCAGCTTTACTGCATCCTTTAAGGTATCTCCGGTGACAGCACCAAGCATGTAGTCCTTGCCTACGTTTTCTATTTTCAATACTAAATCTTTGTTATCTGCCATCTTTCTTATACCATCTTCTATGATATTTGGTGCTACTTTCCAAAAGTCTTAACTCTTCTTCTATTTGTTCCTTGGAAAAATTTTTCAGGTTGTATTTAATATGAAAATCTATCATGGTTCTATAAAGCTTAGGAAAAGATTTCTTAAGGCTTCCTATTATGGTTCCACTAGTGTATATATATTCAGCAAGATTATATATTCTTGGCAAGACAGACTTGCTATCTACAGCTTCTAATAGTGAGCCTGGTCTAATTCTGTAATTATAGAGAAGGTCACATAGCACATATATACTATTTACATGCATAAGATACTGAAGGGCAAAGCACAAATCCTCTGCAAATACATCCTTAGTATCTTGGAAGCTGATGCTATTCTCTTCTATAATGCTTCTTTTATAAATCATGCCCCAAGCTTCCCAACCTAAACTGTAATTTAGGAATTCATCGCAAATATATTTAGTCATTTCCGCTTCAGACTTAAATGTCAATCTGGCATTTTCCACTGCGTATAGCTTTTTTGCAACAAAATTACCATTTGCATCTATGCGATTGTGGTTAAATGTATACAGATCAGCACCATTCTTTGCCATTGCAGCATCAAGAGTCTTTAACAAATCTGTTGATATATAATCATCACTGTCTACAAATACAATCCACTGTCCCTTAGCTGCTGCAAGGCCAGTATTTCTGGCAGCTGAAAGGCCACCATTAGCCTGATTTATAATTTGATAGTTTCTATTGCTGTTTGCTACAAAGCTCTTACAGATTGCTTCTGAGGCATCAGTGCTACCATCATTGACCAGAATGATTTCATAATCCTCATAGCTTTGACCATCAACTGATTCGAGACATTGCTCTACGTATTTTTCCACATTGTAAATTGGAATAATAATACTAAACTTCATAACTTCTCCAATTTTTCTTTAGGCTAAATAATATCTATAAAATCCTTTTCTGTTTGATTGAAAAATACCAATGCAATCAAACTAACGCCTATCGTAAATACGATACTGTATCCTAAAGCTCCATAATTAACATGCCCAGTTGAAACAATACAGTATCTAAAGGCCTCTATGATTGCTGACATAGGATTAATATATACAAAGCGTCTTACCACCTCTGGCAACTGGTCTGTGGTGTACATTACCGGAGAAATATACATAAGCACTGTTATAGCTATTCCAGTAACATGAGTGAAATCACGATATTTGATTGTAAGACAAGACACAATCATTCCTAAGGATGCCCCCATAACGCCAGCCAATAAGGCAAGTGGAACTATACCAATAAGCCTAAACGAAAGAAGGGCCACATCACCATTAAGATAAAACACCAGCCACACACATAATGTAACTAAAAACTTTATTCCGTTTCTTACAGCGTTAAACAGGATGTTTGAAATAGGCATTATTAATCTTGGAAAATATACCTTACCAAACAGATAGCTGTTATCCATTAACACAGATGTATTGCTGGTAAAACAATTTGCAAAGAAATCCCACACAACACTACCTGTCATGTAAAACAGGAAATACGGTGTTCCGTCAGTGGCAAAATTTCCCAC
>JAGBJE010000019.1 GCA_017934625.1 Pseudobutyrivibrio sp.
AAAAATTTTGTCTTTCACGATAAAGACCTCCTAAAGATTTTCTTAGAGGCGAATTTATGCATAAAAAAAATAGGTATAAAAACAAAAAACGCCCCTAGCGTCTTGTGTCGTTTATGCCTACTTAAAGTTACATACTTCACAAAATTTAAAATTTTACTTCGATAATTTACCATGTTTAAACAGGGTTGTCAACACTTAATCGTTTAAGCAAAATACCTAAAAAGCAGCTATCACTTTTGTGATAACTGCTTTTTAATCTACATTATTTACCAAGTATAGTATCAAAAATGGAGTTGGCTACCTCTTCCTTTGTCATAATTGGAAGCTGCCAGGTTTCATCTGCCATTATGATAGTCACTACATTAGTGTCAGTGCCAAAGCCTGCCCCTTCTGTACGAAGGTTATTGGCTACAATCATATCTACATTTTTCTTCTTAAGCTTCTTCTTGGAATTCTCTAGCATATTCTCTGTTTCCATTGAAAAGCCGCAGATAAACTGGTCGTCTCTCTTGTGAGCCCCAAGGTATGATAGAATATCTTCTGTGCGCTCAAGCTCAATGCTAGAGGCCTCTCCATCCTTTTTCTTTATCTTCTCCGTAGCAACAGTTGACGGTCTATAATCTGCCACCGCTGCACTCTTTATGATAATATCATTTTCTCCCGCTCTTTGCTTTACAGCATCTGCCATCTCGGCAGCACTTCTGACATTTACCACATCTACAAACATAGGTGGGTCAATTGCTACTGGGCCGGAAACAAGGGTAACCTTTGCTCCTCTTTCCATGGCAACCTTTGCAATGGCATATCCCATCTTGCCTGTGCTGTGATTTGTAATATATCGAACTGGATCAATAGCCTCCTCAGTAGGCCCTGCTGTAATCATTACTCTTTTGCCTGAAAGGTCATGCTCGTGTGCAAGCTCCCTTAGAATGTACTGAAGAAGTACATCTGGCTCAGGCATTTTCCCCGCTCCTGTATCCCCGCAAGCAAGATACCCGCTGGCAGGATCTATTATCTCATATCCGTATTTACGAAGTTTCTCGAGATTGTCCTGAACAATAGGATTCTCAAACATACTTGTATTCATAGCAGGGCTAATAAGCTTTTTGCATTTGGCAGCCATAATGGTGGTGGTTAACATATCATCTGCTATTCCCCCTGCAATCTTTCCAATTACATTAGCACTTGCAGGAGCCACCATAAATATGTCCGCCCTTTTTGCAAGAGCCACATGCTCTACATTGAACTGAAAATTCCTATCAAATGTATCTACAAGACATTTATTTGAAGTAAGTGTCTCAAAGGTAATAGGGTTAATGAAATTGGTGGCATTCTTAGTCATGATGACATTAACATCTGCATGTAATTTCACAAGTGCAGATGCAAGATTTGCTATCTTATAAGCAGCTATGGAGCCTGTTACTCCAAGTACTACACATTTACCTTTTAACATAATTACCTCCGAGTTATAACTAAAACTAATATTGCTGTCTATTGCTACGCTTACCATTTTAAAATTCCTGTGGGCTATAATCAATTAGCCCACAAGAACTCTTAACTTTATTCTCTACTATGCCATCTGGCTTTCTTTTTTCTCAGATGATACTGCTTTAATCTTAACATCCTTGCCTGCATATACGCCTGCTGGCTTAATCTTATCAAGTACGATACCAACTAAGTATACAATAACTGCACCGACGATAGCTTCGATAACACCATTGAAGCTGATAACGCCGCCAATCATAGCCATAAGTGCATCTGGGTCTACCCCAACTGCCTCGGCATATGGATATTTATAGAATACATAAATGCTTCCCATAACAAGAAGTGTGTTAGTCATAGCACCAGCAATACCTGCTGTGATAAAGCCAAGCGCCTTAGCATCCTTGTTCATGAAAAGATATTCAATACCTGCAAAAGCTGCGATGCCTACGATGATTCCTATTACTCTTGCAACTGTAACAGACATGCCAAGTACTTCCTGTGCAATCATTCTGTTAAAGAATGCGAATACACCAAAGCCGAGGATGAATGAAATAACTGCATTGATAACTGAACCGTAAACAAGCTTCTTGTCAGAACCGATTGCTTTCTTAATACCAACATATACGAAATAAGGTACTACACCGATAAGAATTCTAGGTACAACAGCGATGAATGTGCTCTTTAAAACTAGTAAAACAGCTGCTCCTACTGTATCGTGTGGAAGCATTGAAA
>JAGBJE010000161.1 GCA_017934625.1 Pseudobutyrivibrio sp.
CAGGAAAATAAAGCTGATGGTGTTATTATCATGGGTAAGTTTTCTACTGAGTATATTGATATGTTGATTAGCACACCTAATCACGTGCCTTATGTTTACTTGGATACCTGTGATGCCAGAGTAGATATGGACTCAGTTATATCAGACAGCTTCTATGGCTCTTATTATCTTACAAACTATCTGTTTGAAATGGGCCATAAGAAGATTGGATTTATGGGAAATATTATGGGCACAAGCTCAATCACTGACAGATATTTAGGCTATGTTAAATCCTTAATGGAGCATGGCCAGGATATTAAGGATATCTGTATTATAGATGATAGAAGTGAAGAGACCGGCATTATGTACGGCTCTGATAAGCTAAAGCTACCTAAGGTTCTTCCTACTGCGTTTGTATGTAACTGTGATTTGGCTGCCAGCGTGCTGATTAAGCGATTAGAGGACGAAGGCTACAATGTGCCAGATGATTTTTCTGTAGTAGGCTATGATAATTATCTATTCCCAGGTCTATGCGATGTGGAAATCACTACCTACGAAGTAGACATGGTGGAGATGGTAAAGAAGGTGCTTGATATTATAATAAAGAGAATAGAAGGCAAGCCATACAAAGCCGGAATAAACATCGTAGAAGGCAGGATGATAATTAGAAATAGCGTAAAGAAAATTTAATATGATTTATTAAGACTATAACTATAATTTTAACCTTTAAAACAGTACTGATGGCGTAGGAAATAACATGGTGTTATCTGAACTGTTGCTTAAATGAGACTGGCGATACTTCAGTGGAGTTTCGCCGGTCTCTTTTTTGAATAGATTAATAAAGTGAGTGGTGTTATCAATGCCTACAGCCTCTCCAATAGACACAATGGTATCGTTTGTTTCAAGCAATAGTTCCTTTGCTTTGTTAATGCGTACGTTATTTAAGTATTTTAAAGGGGATACCTTAAAGCAATTGGAGAATTCCCTGCATAGTCTATATTTATTAATCTTTAATTCTTCAGAAAGATCTTCTAATGTATGGTGTTCATCATATCTTGTATCTAATATTTGCTTAAGCTTTGTAAGATATACAGGAATACTGTTATCTAATAAATCTGTAGCGTTTTGCTTAGCAAGAAGCCTTACAAAAATATACTGAAAAATAATGGACTCTAAGAAAAGCGAACTTTCATCCTCTGATGCTAAATAGGTATCTAATCTGTTTAATCCGCTTAAAATAAATCCATTCATATCAAAATGATTGCTATAAAATAGCTCATTGGCAGGATTTTTGTAAAGGGCAGTAGCATAGCTGTCTACCACTAAGCCTTTTATAAAATAGATATGAACAGTGGCTTCACGGCTAAGAGTTTTTAAGGTATAGCTACTATTCTTATAGGCTAAAATAACAAGTCCTTCAGAACCTTCTGAGACTTTATCCTGACAAGAAAAGGAAAGCTTGCCCTTTGATACGTAGGCACAAATATAATAATCACCTGTTTTAATTTCTATCTCCACATTTCTAGAAAAGCTGATAGTTCCACCCTGATATATATAAGGGAGGGTATCGTCAATTTTTTCAAAAGGATTTTTATTGTAATCACTGATATCAATAGCCGATGGAAGAGCATTATTAATTAGTGATGGCTTAATGAATGTAAAGTGCTCGTTCATAAAATCATAATTAATTGATGTTATCATACTCTTATAACCTTTCTATTTAGCAGTTGCTGAATTGTTTAGCTTAAAATTAGCTAATAAAAGTGTGTTTAAACTGTTAAAATCATTATTGTTAAACTTTCAAGTGGTAAAAATTTACATATTCAATGGTTAAAAATTGTACAAAACATCGAAAAACCACCAAAAAGCAAGAATAAATGATTTATAACAATAATAATAGATGATTAATTTATTTAAGTCAATATAATTAAATTAAGCTTAAAAACAAAGCGGTAATTACTAGGAGGTAATGAAAGGTGAAAATGAAAAAAGTATTGGCAAGTCTACTTGCATGTTCTGTGCTTGTAGCAATGACGGGGTGTGGTTCTTCTAATACTAAAGAAGAAGCTACAGTGGACACTTCTAATGAGAACTTGAAATCATATGCGGACATCGTCCTTGGGGAAGATTTCACAGATTTAGAAGCAACAATCACAATGTTCAACCACAGAACAGATATGGACTCAGATGATTACGGCGGAGTTAACTGGAAACAGTATCTCGCAAAGTTCAATGAGGTTTATCCAGGAATCAAGGTTCAGATTACAACAGATACCAATTATGCAGATGATGCACTTACACATCTTCAGTCAGGTGATTATGAAACAATCATGGGAATACCTGCACTTGATGCTTCTGACCTTAGCACATACTTCATCTCTTATGGAGATTTGGAAACAATGTCAAAGGAAGTTAATTACGCAGATACATGGATGTATCAGAAACAGGTATACGGTGTAGCTTCTACAGCAACTACACAGGGTATTGTTTACAACAAGAAGGTATTTGAAGAGGCAGGCGTTACAGAGCTTCCTGAAACACCAGATGAATTCATCGAAGCTTTACAGGCTATCAAGGACAACACAGATGCGATTCCACTTTATACAAATTATGCAGCTGGGTGGACGATGGGTGCATGGGATGCATACTTCGGAATCAATGCAACAGGTGATAACACTTATGCAAATCAGAAGTTCTTACATACAAAGGATCCTTTCAAGGATTACGGCGATGGTACACATCCTTATGCAGTATACAAAATCCTTTATGATGCAGTAGCAAATGGACTTACAGAAGAGGATTACACAACAACTGATTGGGAAGGCTGCAAGGGCATGATTAACAGTGGCAAGATTGGTTGTATGGTACTTGGTTCATGGGCTGTTCCTCAGATGAAGGCTGCAGGAGAAAACGCTGATGATATCGGATACATGGCATTCCCAATTACTATTGATGGAAAGCAGTATGCATCAGCTGGTGCTGATTACAGCTACGGTATCAATGTAAATGCAACAGATGATGAGAAGCAGGCAGCTTTAGTATTTGTTAAGTGGCTTACAGAGGAATCAGGCTTCTCTTACAACGAGGATGGACTTCCAGTAGATGCTTCTACTACAGAAACAAAGCTTGCGTTTGATGGTGTTGAGTTCCTTAAGGATGAGCCATCAGTAGACGGAGAAGAGGATTTATTAAACGAGCTTAATGCAGAATCTGAGCTTAACGTAAACAACGGCGGCGATAAGAAGATTCAGGAAATCATTGAGCATGCATCAATAGGGGATATGAGCTTTGATGACATTATGGCTTCATGGAATGAGGCATGGTCAGAAGCTCAGGAAGCATGCGGCGTAGAAATTCAGTACTAATTAGATAGTACTAAACAGTTATTTTAAAGGCAGTATTAGGGAGGGCATGAGTTTTATTAGGGCTCTCCCTATTTTAAGGAAATAATAAAAAGCTAGGAGGAATTATGTATGGCTACTTGGTTAGCAGACACTAAAAAATGGATAAAAAGTAGGAAGGGGCAGCAGGTTCTGATTTGTGTTGCATTCACTGTGATTCCTCTGTTTTTGCTTTTCTTATTCACATACTTGCCATTTGGACAGATGGTTAAGTTTAGTTTTTACAAAATGAAATATTCTACTCCGGTAGATAAAAGAGTTTTTGTTGGATGGAAAAATTATATCGACGTATTTAATAGAAAAGATTGCTTTGGAGCATTAAAGCTTTCTGTTTACTACTGTATAGGTGCAATTATTCAGCTGGTTTTATCACTTTATCTTGCAACTGTTCTAAGCTTCAAGGTTAAGGGAGAAAATCTGTTTAAGGGGCTTATGTTCTTCCCATATCTTATCAGTGGTATTGCAATCGGTTTTATATTTAAGTTCTTCTATACCAGAGGATTTGTGCTAGATACAATCCTTCAAGGTTTAGGTATTAGTTTAGACAGTCTTCCATACTGGCTAAAGGATCAGAAGGTTAACAACTGGTCTTTGGTAGCGACATCAGTTTGGCGTTACTTTGGACAGAATATGGTACTTTTTGTAGGTGCCATTATGTCGGTAGATGCAGAGCTTTATGAGGCTGCTCAGCTAGATGGTGCAAATAGATTTCAGCAGTTTAGGCATATTATTTTGCCAAGTATTAAAACAATCGTAACTCTTAATGTCATTCTTTCAATTACTGGTTCGTTATCAGCTTTCGAGCAGCCATATGTTATTACAGATGGTGCCAACGGAACAGGAACATATTTTGTAGTTATGAATGAGATAGCTCACACCAGCCAAAAGGTTGGACTTGCAAGTGCTATGGCGGTTGTACTTCTTCTTATTATATTTGGATGTACTATTCTTCAGAAGCTTTTCTTCAAATACATCTTTAGAGATGCTGAGAGCGAAGAGGAATCTTACGCAGCAAAGAAGGCAAGAATTAAAGCTGAAAAGGCTGCCGCTAAGGCAAACAAGCAAAAAACAATGGCGAAAAATTAAGAGGTGCAATTATGAAAAGAAAACATTTAACAATACAAGCTACGATACTTCTCATTCTTAAATACTTCTCCTTGATCTTCTTTGGTTTTGTTGCAGTAATACCAGTTGTGTCATGTGTAATTACTGCATTCAAAACCTCAGAAGAATATCAGTCAACAAATGTAATGACATTACCAGAAAGTTGGCTAAACTTTGATAACTTTATCAAAGCCTACCAGGCAGCAAACATGGGCAGAGCTTTTATAAACTCTTTGATTGTTATGGTTTGTGTTCTTGTGGTTTCAATTATCGTGGGAACCCAGCTTGCTTATGTTTTAAATAGATTTAAGTTCCCAGGTAATACTTTAATTAGAAATCTGTTCTTGTTTGCTTCGTTGTTACCTGGTGTAGCCATGCAGGTCACTGTATATAATATAATGTCATCCCTCGGATTTATTAATCATTTGTATGGCTACATCATAATGATGTGTGGAACTGATGTTATATCAATCTACATCTTTATACAGTTTATGGAAAATATTCCAGTGTCACTTGACGAATCGGCAATTATCGATGGTGCAAGCTACTGGACAATATACTGGAAGATTATGCTTCCACTACTTAAGCCAGCAATCGTAACATCTTGCATCCTTAAGGGTGTAGGAGTTTACAACGAATACTACGCAGCAAACCTTTATCTTCAGGATAAGGATTTACATACAATCGCCACTTCTCTTTACACCTTCGTTGGACCAATGGGAAGTCAGTACAACCTGATTTGTGCAGGTGTTATTATTTCGCTTCTGCCAGCGCTTATTATCTTCATTATATTCCAAAAGCAGATATATAGCGGAATCACAGCTGGAGCAGTAAAGGGTTAATGGTGGAAAAATGTTTGTAGAAGAATTTAAAAAAGAATTAGTTGAGGATATTGTCCCATTTTGGGAAGGGCTTAAGGATGATGAAAACGGCGGCTTTTATGGATATTTAAGCTACGACCTTAAGCTTGATAAAGAGGCAGAAAAAGGCTGCATTTTAAATAGCAGAATCACATGGTTTTTCGCAAATGCATATTTAAGACTAAAGGATGAAAAGCTTTTAGAATGTGCAAAGCATGGATATGAATTCATGAAGGAAAAATGCTTTGATAAGGATTTTGGTGGAGTATATTGGTCACTTGATTACAAGGGAAATCCGCTGGATACAACAAAGCACACATACAATCAGGCCTTTGCCATATATGCACTTTGTGCTTATTTCGAGGCAAGCGAAGATAAGGCGGCGCTGGAGGCAGCTTATGAATTGTTCTCTATTATAGAAGAAAAATGTACTGATGAGTACGGATATCTAGAAGCTTTTACTTATGACTTTAAACCGGAATCTAATGAAAAGCTTTCCGAAAACGGAGTAATGGCAGAAAAGACAATGAACACACTTTTACATGTGCTTGAAGCTTACACTCAGCTTTACAGATTAACAAAGGATGAAAGAGTAAAGAATTGTTTATTAAGAATCTTAGATATTCTTAAGAAGTATGTGTATAACCCTGCGCTTAAGCGTCAGGAGGTGTTCTTCGATAGAACCTACAATTCTATTCTTGATCTTCATTCATACGGTCATGATATTGAGACGGCTTGGCTTGTAGATAGAACACTTGAAGTGCTTGATGATGAAAAGCTTACAGCTGAGATTAGCCCTATAACAGTAGCGCTTGCTGAGCAGACACTAAAGGTAGCCTTTGATGGCAATTCCTTCGCAAACGAATGTGAAAAGGGAATTGTTAATACGCACAGAGTATGGTGGGTGCAGGCAGAAGCGGTAGTAGGATTTATCAATGCATGGCAAAAGACTGGAGAGGATAAGTTCTTTGAAGCCGCAAAAGCCCAGTGGAAGTTCATAAAGACCTATCTTGTTGATAAAAGGGAGGGCTCAGAATGGTACTGGGAATTAGATGAAAATGGCAAGCCATTTGAAAACAGACCAATTGTAGAACCATGGAAATGCCCATATCACAATGGACGTATGTGCTTTGAGATTATGGATAGATTAGAAAATTAATAGGAGAAATAAAATGTTGCACGAAAGATATTATGTTGAAAAAGAAAAGCAGGAAGTGCTTTTAAACAGAAAAAATGTAAAGTCTGATTTGTACAACGGTATATACGATAGATACGAATACCCAGTACTTACAAGAGAGCATATTCCACTTACCTGGAGATATGATTTAAATCCAAAGACTAATCCATATTTTATGGAGCGTCTTGGCATTAATGCAGTGATGAATTCAGGCGCTATATATTTAAATGGTAAGTATTACCTGATAGCACGAATTGAAGGAAATGATAGAAAATCTTTCTTCGGCGTTGCAGAAAGCGACAACGGTATTGATGGATTTAAGTTCTGGGATTATCCAATTCTTCTTGATGATGTATGTCCGGAGGAAACTAACGTATACGATATGAGACTGACAAAGCATGAGGATGGATATATCTACGGCGTATTCTGCTCAGAGAGCAAGGATACATCAGTGAATGATTTGTCAGCAGCTGTAGCCGCAGCTGGAATCGTTAGAACAAAGGATTTGAAGCACTGGGAGAGACTTGATAATCTTACAACTCTTCGCAGCCCACAGCAGAGAAATGTCGTACTTCATCCAGAATTTGTAGATGGCAAGTATGCATTCTATACACGTCCTATGGACGATTTCATTGATACAGGAAGCGGTAGCGGAATCGGCTTTGGTCTTTGCGATGATATTACACATGCTGTTATCGACGAAGAGAAGATGACAAGCATCAGAAAGTATCACACAATCACTGAGGCAAAGAACGGTGCAGGCGCTACTCCTATTAAGACAGATAAGTGTTGGCTTCATATTGCACACGGCGTAAGAAATACAGCAGCTGGTCTTCGTTATGTAATCTATGCTTTTGCTACAGATTTAAATGACCCTAGCAAGGTTATTGCAGAGCCATCGGGACTTCTTATTGGACCAAGAGGTGAAGAGCGAGTTGGTGATGTATCAAATGTAGTTTTCACAAACGGTGCAATCGTAAATGAGAATAATGAGCTTTTTATCTACTATGCATCAAGTGATACAAGAATGCATGTAGCAACAACAACTATTGATAAGATGCTTGATTACGTGTTCAATACACCAGCTGATCCAGGACGCTCAGTAGAGTGCGTTGCACAAAGATGTGAACTTATCAAAAAGAACTTAGAGTTTTTAAAGAATGAAGAATAAAGGAGAATAATTTTATGGGAAAGTACACAATGATTAGTCCAGAGGTTAAGAATGTTCCTTGGCAGGAGAAGCCAGAGGGCTTAGTAGGAGCACCAATCTGGAGATATGATGAGAACCCTATTATCGATAGAAATCCAATCGATGGTGTAGCGAGAATCTTTAACAGTGCTGTAATGCCATATGGTGATGAGTTCATCGGAGTATTCAGAGGCGAGCAGACAAACGGTATTCCTTATATCTATTTAGGACACAGCAAGGATGCTATCCACTGGGAGTTTGAGCCAGAGAAGATTCCATTTGAGGATGAGGATGGCAACCCATTCATGCCACGCTACGCATATGATCCACGCCTTGTAAAGGTTGAGGATGCTTATTACATCATCTGGTGCCAGGATTTTTACGGTGCATCAATCGGTGTAGCTAAGACCACAGATTTCAAGAAGTTTGTACGTCTTGAGAATCCGTTTATTCCTTTCAATAGAAATGCAGTTTTATTCCCAAGAAAGATTAATGGAAATTATGTAATGCTTTCACGTCCATCAGATAGTGGACATACTCCATTTGGAGATATCTTCCTTAGCGAGAGCCCAGACATGGTTTACTGGGGCAAGCACAGACACGTTATGGGTAAAGGCTCAGAATGGTGGGAGTCAGTTAAGATTGGTGGCGGTGCAGCTCCAATCGAAACATCTGAAGGATGGTTACTTTTCTATCATGGTGTTTCAGGAACATGTAATGGATTTGTTTATTCAATCGGTGGTGCAATTCTTGATATTGATAATCCATCAGTTGTTAAGTATCGTTGCGAGAACTTCTTACTTACACCAGAAAAGTGGTATGAGGAGCGTGGATTTGTACCTAATGTATGCTTCCCATGCGCTACTATTCATGATTCAGCTACAGGAAAGATTGCTCTTTATTACGGAGCAGCAGATAGCTATGTAGGTCTTGCATTTACAAATCTTGATGAAATCATCGATTACATCAAAGATCACAGTGTAGTAACAGAAGAAGACACAGAAATCGGAAGACGATAGGATTTTAGGAGGACAAATGTCGTGTTTATCAGTGCAAATAATGTAAATCTTGAGTACAGCGGAAGGATTGATTATGAGAATGATAAAGCGATATTTGTCTTTCCTTGTACTTACGTAAAAATTCGATTTAAAGGGAAAAATATTTGGGCGTACGTTGATAACAAAAACAATTATTGGGACAACTATGTAGGTGTAATTGTAGATGGCAATCAGCAGAAGCTTTTGCTTGATAATAACAGTAATTTAAAACAGCATTTAGTGTTGGCAGAAGGTCTTGATGAAACTAAAGAGCATGAGGTAATGCTTTTTAAAAGACAGGATAGCTGCCATGAGTTGGGGTTTTATGGTTTTGAATTAGATGATAATGCAAGTGTATTAGAAATCAATGATAAGCCAAGACTTAAGCTGGAGGTTTATGGCGATAGTGTCTCTGCCGGCGAAGTTTCAGAAGCTATTGATTTTGTAGGAAAGCCAGACCCTGAGTGGCACAAGGGCGAGCTATCTAACAGCTATTATTCATATTCCTGGACACTAGCAAGAAAGCTTAATGCCAAGCTTCATGATATTGCACAGGGAGGCATAGCACTCCTTGATAACACTGGCTGGTTTAATGCGCCTGATTTCATCGGAATGGAATCTGTTTACGACAAGGTTAGATATAATCCAGCATTTGGCAGAACCACCTATTGGGATTTTGATAAATATACGCCTGATATTGTTATTGTAGCTATTGGTCAGAATGACAATCATCCAGAGGATTACATGGCCGAATTTTACCATAGTAAAAAATCCGAAAACTGGAGAGAACATTATCGTAAATTCGTAATGAAATTGATGGAAACATATCCTAAGGCACAGATAATTCTTTGTACAACGATTCTAGAGCACCACAAAAATTGGGATGATTCTATAGATGAAGTATGCAAAAGCCTTGTGAATGAAAGAGTGCATCATTTTTATTTTAGTAATAACGGAAAAGGTACGCCGGGACATATCAGAAAGCCAGAGGCTGAAAAGATGGCGGATGAACTGGCTGCCTATATTAATGACATGATTTAAGGGTGGTCCTTAATCTTTTAAGAGAGGATAAAGTAAATGAGAGAATACATTGATTACCAAAAGAGTATATGCAATAGAGGTAATCTTTATAGGATAAAGCAGGTGATGAAGCGAGCAGCTGCTGGTGAAGAAATCACTGTTGGATTTATAGGAGGATCTATTACTCAAGGCTCACTTGCTACAAATAGTACAAATTGCTATGCATATAAAACATTTGAGTGGTGGAAAGAGAATTTTAAGGATGCCAACTTTACATACATAAATGCAGGTATTGGAGGAACAACTTCTCACTTTGGTTCAGCCAGAGTGGAGGATGATTTACTTAAGTTTAATCCGGATTTTGTTATTGTAGAGTTTTCGGTTAACGATGATCCAAATGAGTTCTTTTTAGAAACCTATGAAGGACTTGTTAGACATATCTATAGCTTCAAAAGTAAACCGGCAGTATTGCTTGTTAGCAATGTTTTTTATGACACTGGCTCTAATGCGCAGGGACAGCATTCTAAGGTGGCAAGAGCTTTAGAGCTTCCTCTTGTAAGTATGGAAAGCTCTATCTATCCTGCTGTAAGAGATGGAAAGATTAAAAATCGTGATATTACACCAGATGATTTGCATCCTAATGATTTAGGACACGAGCTGGTGGCATCTGTTATTCAGTACTTTTTAGATAGAACAATGCAGGAAATGTTAATAGGTGAGAAGCCTTCCTTTGAAGCAGATGTGCTTCCTGCTGCCATTACAAAGAACAGATATGAAGCTGCAAGACGCTACAACAGCAAGAATACTGATGCAGCCTGTGATGGTTTTGAAGTAGATGATGAACCACAAGCTGACATTACAGATTGCTTCAAAAATGGCTGGAAGAGTAAAACAGCTGAAGCTAGCTTGACACTTCAGGTTACAGGTACGGAGATAGCAGTTCAGTATCGTAAATACGTAGCAGGAAAATCGCCTAAGGCAAAGGTCTTAGTGGACGGAAATGAAGTGGCAGTTATAGATGCAACCTTTGATGAAACATGGGGCGATAAGCTTGAGCTTACTCCGGTTGCAGGCCAATTGGCAGCTGGAAGCCATGAGGTTCAGATTGTTACAGGTAGTGAAGAAGGCCTGGATAATCCTATGAGTATAGTTTCTATTATTACAGCAGGTTAAAGGTGGTTAATATGTTTAGAGATGATTTTGTGTGGGGCGTTGCAAGCAGCGCCTATCAGGTAGAAGGAACAGACCCTAGTGATGGCAGAGGTGAAATGATTTGGGATGATTTTCTTGAAGAAGGTCATGGATACGATAATCAAACAGGTGCAGTTTCCTGCGACCATATGCATCGATATAAGGATGATTATGCTTTAATGAAAAACCTTGGAATTAAGGCATATAGATTTTCATTAAATTGGTCACGAATACTTCCAGATGGAATCGGTAAGGTTAATCAAAAGGCTATCGATATGTATAGAGATATGATTCTTACCATGAAGAAAAATGGAATTGAACCATATATCACAATGTTTCACTGGGAGTTTCCTAAGAAGCTGTATCACAAGGGTGGTTGGCTAAATGATGAGGTAGTAGATTGGTTTGGAGAATACGCTAAGGTTGTAGCAGAGAACTTTTCTGACATATGTACTAATTTTATTACCTTTAACGAGCCTCAGTGTGTGGTTTTGCTTGGTCATATGACCGGGGAGCATGCTCCTGGAATTAAGGTTTCTATTAAGGATTCATTTCTTATTGCTCATAACCTGCTAAAGAGCCATGGACAGGCTGTAATTAATCTTCGTAAATACGCTAAGCAGGATATAAAAATCGGATTTGCCCCAACAGGCGGAGTGGCATATCCATATACAGATTCCAAGGAGGATATTGAAGCTGCTAAATCAGTTTACTTTGGATTTGAAAATCCAATTGAGAGATGGGCATGGAATGTGTCTTGGTTCTCTGATCCGGTATTCTTAGGCCATTACCCAAAGGAAGGTCTTGAAAAGTTTGCAAAATATCTGCCTGAAATTACTGAAGAGGATATGGAGTTAATCCATCAACCTATAGATTTTATGGGACAAAACATCTATAACGGCTACTACATCAGGGCTGGTAAGGATGGAAAACCAGAGTATGTAGATAGACCACAGGGTAGTCCTGTTACTGCGGTTGATTGGCCTATTACTCCTAAGGCTTTCTATTACGGTATCAAATTTTTAACAGAACGCTATCCATATCCTCTTTATATCACAGAAAATGGAATGGCATGTCATGACAATATTGCTCCTGACGGAAGAGTGCATGACATCGACCGTATTACATTCCTAGATGAATACATTAGTGAAATGCAAAAGGCCTACAATGAAGGCGCTGATGTTAGAGGATATTTCTGCTGGACATTCCTTGATAATCTTGAGTGGGAAAAGGGCTTTAAGGAACGCTTTGGCCTTGTATATGTAGACTATCATAATCAGCGTAGAATCGTTAAGGATTCAGCTTATTGGTACAAGAGATTAATAGAATCAAATGGTGAAACTCTTTCTGTTAATGCTATCAATAAGGAAATCATTTTCCTTGACCCTGTATGTACTCATAATATCTGGGGCGGTAGCAAGCTTCATGATGATTTTGGCTACAAGGAGGAAGGTAGCGATGTAGGAGAGTGCTGGGGCATTTCGGCACATCCTAACGGAGACGGACAAGGCAGATTTGGCGCATACGAAGGTGAAAAGCTGTCCGCTCTTTGGAATGAGCATCCAGAGGTGTTTGGAAATCTTTCAGTAGATAGATTTCCACTGCTTGTAAAGCTTATTGATGCCAAGGATGACCTTAGTATTCAGGTTCACCCAGATGATAAATATGCCAAGGCTAATGAAAATGGCAGCTTTGGTAAGACCGAGTGCTGGTATGTGCTGGACTGTCCTAAGGATGCTTCGCTTGTTATTGGACATAATGCTAAGAGCAAGGAAGAACTTGAGGATATGATTGAGAATAAAAGATGGAATGACCTTATTAGAGAGATTCCAGTAAAGAAGGGTGATTTTATTCAGATTGACCCAGGTACTGTACATGCTATTAAGGGAGGTCTTCTTATTCTTGAAACTCAGCAGAACAGTGATATTACATATCGTGTATACGATTATGACAGATTATCAAATGGTAAGCCAAGAGAGCTCCATATTAAACAGAGTGAGGATGTTATTACAGTTCCTGCTAAGGACCCTAAGGAGTGCGTAATTCATACGGCAAACTCTATTACAAATGAGCTTGTGCCACTTTATAGCTGTCAGTTTTATAGTGTGTTCCATCTTAACCTGGATGGGGATATTTCATTTAGACAGAAGTATCCATTCTTAAATATGACTGTAACAGAGGGAAGTGGAATTATAAACGGACAGCCAATTAAAAAGGGTGATAACTTTATTATTCCAAATGATTTTGGAATGGTAGAGATTACAGGAAAACTTGAGGCAGTATTATCAACAGCAGACAAAGTAAAGGAAAATGTAAATGAACAAGGAATATTTAGAAGCTTACGAGAAGTGGTGTAAAAACGCCGTTGCAGATAAGGACGTAGTAGAAGAACTAAAAAATACGGAAGGTGACGAGGCTAAGATTGAGGATGCTTTCTATAGAAATCTTGCCTTTGGTACTGGTGGTCTCAGAGGTGTAATCGGTGCTGGTACAAACAGAATGAATATTTACACTGTTGCAAAGGCATCTCAGGGACTTGCTAATTACATCATAGCAAACTTTCCAAATGAGGAAAGAAAGATTGCAGTAAGCTACGATTCAAGAATCAAGGCAGATGTATTTGCGCGTGTTGCATCAGGTGTATTTGCTGCAAATGGAATCAAGGTATGGATTTATACAGAGCTTATGCCTACACCATGCTTATCATACGCAGTACGCGCTTTAAATTGCGCTGCGGGTATTATGGTTACTGCATCTCACAATCCATCTAAATATAACGGTTATAAGGTATATGGTGCTGACGGATGCCAGATTACAACAGAGGCAGCAGCTGCCATTTTAGAGGAAATTGAAAAGGTAGATATTTTTGAAGATGTTAGAAATGTTAGTTTTGAAAGTGCATTACAGGTTGGTGATGTTGCTTATATCACAGAAAACGTATATACGGATTTTGTTAATGAGGTTTTGGGACAGAGTTTAATTACAGCTGATGATGAAATCGATAAGAATGTAGCTATTGTATATTCGCCACTTAATGGCACAGGTCTTAAGCCTGTAACACGTACTCTAAAGGAGGCAGGCTATACAAATATTACACTTGTTGAAGAGCAGAAGAATCCTGATGGAAACTTCCCTACATGTCCATATCCAAATCCTGAGATTAAAGAGGCAATGGCTCTTGGTATGGAATACGCAAGAAAGAATAATGCAGATCTTTTAATTGCAACTGATCCAGATTGCGACAGAGTAGGTATAGCTGTTAAGAATCAAGCCAACGAATACGTACTTCTTTCTGGAAATCAGACAGGCTGCTTACTATTAGATTACGTATGCTCTATGCGTGTGAAAAATGGAACAATGCCAGCTGATGCTGAGGTAGTAAAGACAATTGTTACCACTGATTTAGGACAGCAGATTGCTGAAAACTACGGCGTTAAGACTGTTAATGTTCTTACTGGTTTTAAGTTTATCGGTGAGGAAATAGGACGTCTTGAAAAACAGGGTAAGGCAGATTCTTATATCTTTGGTTTTGAGGAAAGCTATGGATATCTTAGCGGTTCTTATGTAAGAGATAAGGATGCTGTAGATGGAGCATTCTTAATTTGCGAAATGTTTGCTTACTACAAGACAAGAGGAATCAGCCTACTTGATAAGCTTGATGAGCTTTATAAAAAATATGGCTACTGCCTAAACACTCTTCATTCTTATGAGTTTGAAGGCTCAGCAGGTCTTGAGAAGATGCAAAACATTATGGCATCTATGAGAAATGATATGCCTGAAATTGGAGGCGTTAAAGTGGTTAAGGTTAATGATTACCTAAAGGGTATCGATGGCCTTCCAAAGTCAGATGTTATTAAGTTTTACCTTGAAGGAAATGGCTCAGTAGTAGTACGCCCTTCAGGAACAGAGCCAAAGATGAAGGTGTATGTATCTATTTCAGCAGCAGATGAGACTACTGCTAAGGCAAAGGAATCAGACATCGTTTCATTTATGGAGCAGATGTTGAAATAGCATTAAAGCCTGAGGGTTATATTCTAAAAACAGTAGGTAAAGAAAAGCTATTAGAACAGCTTTCAAATTTCTTTGAAACAAGAAAAGCAAAGACATTCTAAATCTAATTAAATAAGCTAAAGAAACGTTGTAGCAAGCTCTTTTTCCTTTTCTTAAAAGTGAATTTGAGCTTGCTATATTTTGTTAGTGGGTCAGCACCAGCTTCGATTTTTTCCATAAGAATGCGCATCCAAACAACATCTTCATCCTTGCCCTGAAAATCGTCAAAGCTGGCCACAGCGTTATCTAAAGACTCGAAACGAGCCTTGATTTTTTCAAATCGTTCAATTGTTGGCATCCATTCAGGTAAAACATCCTTAACCTCATATATGCAAAGCTTCATACGCTTGATATATTCAGTTACTCCGTTTTCCTCTACACCAAGATAATCTGCAAGATAGTCATTAAAGAAAGAATATTCATCATAAAAGTTTTCATTTGTGATTCTGTTTTTATGCATATATATACCACCTTTTAGTAAACATTATGCTAATGCATTATCTGCGTTTTTCCGGGTGCGCCTCGTAGAATGCATTTTTATCCTCATACATGTTTTCATCAGCATAGCGCATGGCAAGCCTTAAATCTCCAGATGTATCATCATGGAAATGTCCGATGGCAAAGTTTAGCCAATCTGGGTCACAGGCTTTATTTCTAACAGTAGCCAGCTTATCTAAAAATTCATCTTCAGTGTCATCTACAGATATAACAACGAATTCATCGCCGCCAGCTCTATAGATTTTGTCATCAGGAAAGACTTCCTTAAGAACATTTGCGGCGTCTTTTAGCAAAACATCTCCGGAATTGTGTCCTCCATTATCGTTGATACTTTTTAGTCCATTTAAATCAAAGAATGCAACGGAAAATGGCTTTGGCTCAAGCTTAAGCTTTAACGCTAGCTCATCTACGTTAACATTCATGCTGTTTCGATTAAATACACCAGTAAGCATATCTACATTGCTAAGGTATTCCAGCTTTTCCATAAATGTATGGTTTGCAACCTCTGCTGTAAGGAAGAAGGATAGTAGTTCTACAATCTCCTTTATTCGCTCCATGTTTTCACCATCAAAATCGGTAATATAAAGATATCCGATTATAACTCCATGATGAATGAATGGAGAAAGGCACAGATTAGTTACATTCTCATCTTTCATGGTCTTTACCCATTCAGGGGCTAAGGTTTCGTAGTAGTCCATGTCATGGTCATCTTTAATGATGATATTATTGGTTTCAGCCACCAGGGATTCCCAGCTCGCAATTATTTCGTAAGGGAATGTATTAAAGTATTCCTTTATTGAGTGCTTGTTATCCTTAACAGATTCGCTTATTACCTCAATAGACCTTTGCTCTGAATCGATTGTAAGAATACAGGCATTAATAGAATTAGTGTATTCTCTCAAATCATTTATAACAATATCCATGCTTGAATGGAATTCGTTTTCATTTCTAAGTTCAAGGCAGGCTTTGATAACGAAGCTTGAAACATCAGGGGAAACAGAGCTAAAGTTACCAGTATCCATTTCCCTGTTAAGTCTGTACATGAACAGACAGTAAGCTATGTTTGGCTCATGCTCACATTCTATAGGTAACAAAAAATCTTCAGTCCAGTAGCCATACATTTTTGAGGTATCTACATAGGTATGAATTGGAATTTTGTGCCAAGCGGCCTGAAAGCATATCTCTTCAAATTTTGGTTCTTTAGGAATCTGAAGAGTATAAGATTGACCTTCAACCAGTCCATCTAAACCCTCAAATGATATATCACCACTTTTTTGGGTTTTAATAAATAAATCATAGAAGCTATGCTTAAATGTATCATTTATGGCATAGAACAAAATATCGCCACAACTACCATCAGAATTTTTCTCTACAGAAAAGATGGTGCCTGGTAGAGGATAGCAGTTTACAGTTTGTTTTAACAAGGTGTATAAATTTTTATTCATATTGTCCTCACTAAACATAAAATTACTTAATATATTGTAAGAAAAAATTGTGCCTTCTTTGTGAAAAAACATCTAAAAAGAAATGTGCAGCAAAACTAATTTATTTAATTTCCTTGTTTATTTTTGGTATGAGCATAAGTATAATAAACCTATATTTTTAATGGGTGATAATACCTAAAGGAGAATGTAATGACTGAAAGGCTGAAAAAACAGTTAGACTTTGCTTTAGAAATCGACAAGGAAAAGAATATATTTAGACAAACTCATTTGTCAAATCACGGCAGAAACGAAAATGATGCTGAGCATGCCTGGCATATGGCTATTATGGCGTATCTTCTTAGAGAATATTCCAATGAGCCTGTTGATATAGGAAAGGTTATGCTGATGTGTCTTATACATGATATTGTTGAGATAGAAGCCGGGGATACATATGCCTATGATGAAGAGGGCAAGAAAACACAGGCCCTTAGGGAAAAACAGGCTAAGGAGCATCTTTTTGGAATGCTACCTAATGATCAGGCTAGTGAACTTATGGCACTTTTTGAGGAGTTTGAAGCATATGAGACAGCTGAGTCAAAGTTTGCTCATTCCATGGATAATCTACAGCCACTTATGCTTAATAACAGCAACGGTGGCAGTGATTGGAGAGAACACGGTGTATCTGCTACACAGGTGCATGGAAGACAGGATAAAACTGCCCTTGGGTCAAAAGCTCTTTTTGAGGTAGTTGATTCCATAATAGATGCCAATGTTAAGGCTGGCAATATCAAAGATGAGTAATTTTGGAGGATAGATGAAAGCACTTATAGCAATGAGTGGCGGCGTGGATAGTAGTGTAGCCGCTTTATTAATGAAGGAAAAGGGATATGAATGCATAGGCTGTACAATGAAGCTATATGCCAATGAGGATATAGGAATGTGCAATTCCCATACCTGCTGTTCCTTAGATGATGTTGAAGATGCAAAATCAGTTGCAAGGCGTCTTGATATGCCACATCATACATTTAACTTTCAGGAGAAATTTAGAGAGACAGTTATTGATAATTTCATAGATTGTTACGAACATGGAATGACACCAAATCCATGCATTGAATGTAATAAGCACATGAAGTTCAATGAGCTTTATCGCAGAGCCCAGATACTTGGCTGTGAGAAAATCGTCACTGGACATTATGTTAGAATTCGTAAATGCGATAATAAATATCAGCTGTTAAAGGGATTAGATGGCAATAAGGATCAAAGCTATGTTTTATATAATATGACCCAGGATGAGCTGGCCCATACAGAGTTTCCTCTTGGGGAGCTTTCTAAGGATGAGGTAAGGCGTATTGCAGAAAGCCATGATTTTATCAATGCCAATAAGCCTGATAGTCAGGATATATGCTTTGTTCCTGATGGGGATTATGTATCAGCCCTCAAGAGATTTTCTGGTAAGGAATATGAGCCAGGTGATTTCGTTGATATGGATGGGAATGTGCTAGGACAGCATAAGGGCATAGTTGGATATACCATAGGTCAGAGAAAGGGGCTTGGTATCTCAGCTGCACATCCTCTTTATGTAGTAAATCTTGATGTTAAGAACAATAAGGTA
>JAGBJE010000020.1 GCA_017934625.1 Pseudobutyrivibrio sp.
ATGAAAATAAGCATACCAAGGACGATTGTAGCAACCTGTGCTCCTGCCTTGGTCTTAACATGGGTCACTGCCCATTTACCAAAGGCTGCAGAACCGCCGGCTCTGTTCATAAGCATAACCATACTTCCCAAAATTACAAGGAATGTAAGAATACCTACGTTCCAGCTATCTGAAAGCTGACCAATCATACCATCCACAAAGATGTGCTCCATGGCCTGTGTGATATTAAAGCTAGCATAAAGCAATCCGCCGGATAATATACCGATAAATAATGATGAGTACACTTCCTTTGTGATAAGTGCCAATACAATTGCGATTAATGGTGGCAATAAAGACCAGATAGTATTAGTAAATTCCATATACCTTCATGTTCTCCTCTAATATTTTTGCATGAGCCTCTTCCATTTCTGTAAGTGGCTTTCTAAGTGGGCCTGCCTCAAATCCCATCAGGTTCAGAGCCTTCTTAACAGGGATTGGATTAACCTCTGAAAACAGGCTATCAATAAGTGGCAATGCTTCAAGCTGCATCTTTGCAGCCTTCTTGAAATCGCCCTCCAGGCATGCCTGACACATATCGTGTGTCTGCTTTGGCGCTACATTGGAAAGCACTGATATAACGCCAAGTCCTCCAAGTGACATAATAGGAACGATCTGGTCATCGTTTCCTGAATACACATCAATGCATCCATCTGCAAGCTGAATAAGCTTTGCAATCTGGCTGATGTTTCCTGTAGCTTCCTTGATAGCAACGATGTTCTTAACATCATGTGCCAGCTTTACGGCTGTCTCTGGAAGAATGTTGCAGCCTGTACGGCTTGGCACATTGTAAAGAATACATGGGATGTTTACCGCATCGGCAGTATCCTTAAAATGTACATACAATCCGCCCTGAGTAGCCTTGTTATAATATGGTGTTACAAGAAGAAGGGCATCTGCTCCTGCTGCCTCAGCTTCCTTGGAAAGATAAATAGCTGTCTCGGTGCTGTTTGAACCAGTACCTGCAATTACAGGAACACGCTTATTAACTGTCTTAACACAATGCTTAATTACATCAAGATGCTCTTCATGTGAAAGTGTAGATGCTTCACCAGTAGTGCCACAAATAACAATAGCATCTGTACTGTTCTCAATCTGGTACTCAATAAGCTTGTCCAGCTTTTCATAATTAACTGTTGTGTCTTCATTGAATGGTGTAACGATTGCTACGGCTGCGCCAGTAAATATACTCATTTTTCTCCTCCTAACAAAATAAAAAAGCTAACCATAATAAATGGTTAGCTAATAATATCGTAACATATGATAGCTCCCCACTTATCACTAAGTGACAGTCATACGGATGTTATCCGTATACCCAGGACAAGCAACTACAGTCGATGCTCTCCTTCGGCGAAATTCCCTTTTATCTCATATCATTTGGGCCTGTCCCATCAATGAGATTACTAATGTTTCTCGCAACCTCTATCTCTTATTAAGTTGAACTCATAGTACAACTTCAATTACTATATGTCAACCCGTTTTTTTAGAGACGGGTTGTAAAGTACATATCGGTGGCAAGTACTACTGTGTCTCCAGGTTGTAGGGTTAATTCTGGAGTTGGAAGGATGGCCTCACTGTCACGAAGAACCATAGCTGGGATGAAATGTTCAGGGGTACCAACTGCTTCAATTTTGAGTCCATTCCAGCAGTGGGCATCATTGACTTTGACGGTGAGTAAGTCCACATGCTCGTCCTTGGCGAAGTTTTCCTGTTGCTTTACCCTGCTGTACTGCTCTACGAAGCCGGCGCTAATGATACCAGTAGGGATAGCAACCACACCTACACCTAAGAAGGCTGTGAATATTGCCATCACTCTGCCCATTACGGTGATTGGATATATATCTCCATATCCTACTGTAAGCAGTGTGGAAACGGACCACCATATTCCGGAAAATGCGTTTTCAAAAACCTCAGGCTGAGCGTTGTGTTCGGCGTAGTATACACCTATGGAACTTGCTAACATAAGTATTAGCACTATTATCATTGAGGATAAAATCTGATTTTTCTTTTCCTTAAGAACCGAAAAGATAACTGCGAATGAATCATACTGTCCATTGATTCTAAACAGGTGAAAAATACGTACTACACGTAGGATTCTAAATGCGATGAATCCTGACAAAAAGAAGAATGGCAAAATTGTAAATAAATCTACAATACCATCGTAAGATATTAAGAATTTAATGATTGCCCTAGGCTTGCTTACATTAGGGTACAGCAAATCTGCTGTCCAGATTCTTAGGGCGTATTCAATACAAAATATGATGATTGTAACAAGTGCAATCACATCCATTACAGGGAAAAATGCTGATAGCTCACTAAAGGTTTCAAGCACCATTACAGCTATGTTTAATAGGATTGTTATTGTTATAAAAACATCAAACAATCTACTTGTGAAATCATCCTTATTTCCGATTTGGATAATGTTAAAAATCCGCTGTTTATTCAATGCATCTTCCCCCGTTTTGTCTAGGTTGTTTGGATTATTTCTTGAGCTTCAGTCCATAATAGTTGGCAATACCTGTGGCATCTGCAATACCAAGCTGCTGATACTGCTCCGGTGTACTCAGGTGATTTAATCTATCGGAATCATTAGTGCAAAAGGCATGCTCTACTATGATACAAGGAATGCCTGCTGTCTTAGACTGATTAATAAGGGCGTAATAATCCTTAGTGCTACCATCTGGATACTTACCTGAGCCAGAATCTCTTGTAACGATTCCTGTTCCATTTGGGCAAAGCTTCCAATTGTTTACCTTAAGTCCTGTAGTAAGCAGCTGTGCCAAAATAGACTGACCAAGCTGCGTTCCCTGCACATACATCTGAGGCTTGTAATTAGGGTTTGGAATGATCACCTTGGATCCGCTTTGGGACTTATCCAAATCAGGGTCGTAATCGTTGTGAAGGCTAATAAGCACATCCGCCTTAGCATTTTTGGCATAGTTTACTCGTGACTTTAGGCAAGTGGTAGCCGAATTTGGGTCAGCACCATAAGGGCACTCCAGTGTGCTACGCGTCATATAAACAGTCACTCCATCATATTTCTCAAGCTCCTGCTTGCAATAATATGCAATATAAAGATTAGCCAAGCCCTCTTCAAAATTCTCATAGTGACAACCTAAATGTGTAGTGTCGTGACCTGCATCCAGAACCACTACGATGTTTTTCTTGGCTGTGGATTTCTTAGTCTTTGCCTCTGACTGAAATGATGTGGCTGTAAACAGAGCCACCACCATTGTTAATCCAAGAATTATGCTGATTCCTTTTTTGAATATCTTTTTCATAGCCCCTCCAATGCCTGTAGTTATATTTTTTCGAAGTTATCTATTATGTGGCGCGCCAAAACGCCTCTGATACCATAGGCAGTGGCCGCTGTCTTTCCAGCTTTGCCATGTATGTAGGCAGCTGCACTGGCTGTGTAGAGGATGTTGTCTATGGAATGCTTCTCCGTTTCAATGACCTTTTGCCCAATTAGTGATGCCACAAGTCCTGCCAGCACATCTCCTGAGCCTGGTGTCGCCAGGGCCTCGTTTCCACTGGTTATGTAGTGGGCATTGGTGCCATCAGTTACTATAGTAGTGTGATTTTTCAGCACCACTATGCATCCCGTATCTTTGGCAAATTTCTTAGCCACCTGTTCCTGGTTAATATTTATATCGGCTACTTTTGTGCCTGTTAACCGTTCCATCTCCTTTAGGTGCGGAGTAAGAATCACTGTGGTTCTTGCTGCCGCCTGCTTGAGAAATGGCAAGCTTGCTGCTGCAAGGTTAATTCCATCTGCATCTATTATGATAGGAGTAGTTGCTGATTCTAATGTCTTTTTTAATATGTTAGTAGCCACTTCATCCGTACCAAGGCCAGGGCCTATTAGTATCGTATCTGCCCATTTTAACTGAGCTAGCAGCTCGTCCTCGTTGTATTCATTATATCCTAAATACATAGCTTCAGGTAGATTTTGCCTGATGGATTCTGTGTTATTTTTGTGAGTATAAATCTTAACGAGGCCAGCGCCTGATGCTAAAGCAGCCTTGGCTGACAGATAACATGCGCCGTAAATATTTTCACTTCCTGCAATAACAAGAAGCTTTCCGCAGCTGCCCTTGTTGGCATCAGCTGGGCGTGGCTTGATTTTAGACAAAATTGTATCGTCTATGATGATATCGTATTTATCCTTTGGCTCATCTAAATATATTCCCACATCTGCTGTGATTATCTTTCTAGCGGCAGCTTTGCAATCTGCTAGCACCAGGCCCTTTTTCATGTAGGCAAATGTAACTGTCAAATCTGCCTTTATACCAGTATTGCCAAGGAGCTTTCCACAATTTGCATCATATCCAGATGGGATATCCACAGCCACCACCTTATTTGCATTTTCATTGATGATAACTGCCGCATTTTCAAAGTCACCGGCCAAGCCTCTGGTAAGGCCGATTCCAAACATGGCATCTATGGTAATGTTTGCCTGTGCTATTGCTGATTCATCAAAGGTGCTTTCTATAGTAAGGCCATAGCTTTCTGCTATAGCTACCTCTTGCTTTAGCTGGTCTGTGAATTTATCAGGATTACCAAGTACGAAGCATCTAACCCTAAAGCCTTTTAGCTGGAGCAGCCTTGCTATGGCCACACCATCGCCGCCATTATTACCAGGTCCGCACACCACTACAAACTTGTATGCTTCTGGATACTCCTGACCGATAGCTTCCACCACCTTCATGGCAGCCCGTTCCATCAGCACCAGGCTTGGCATACCGTGCTCAGTCATTGTTCTGTTGTCACAATCCTGCATTTCTTGTGCCGATAAAATATACTGCGCCATAGCTTGCTCCTTTTTTTGTGAATTGTTGTTATCTAAGGTTCACGCCCTTGGTAAAATGTCTATTTTCTTGGGAGACGCCTCCCGCTTGAAGCCCTATTTCAAAATTAGTATCTCTAGAGTGAATTTTGCAAAAAAGATACTCAATATTCTTTAAAAATCAAAAATGAGTATCTTATATGTGAATATTTCCAAAGTTATGACTTCTTGCTGACCAAACAAGGAAATTGTCAGCAAGAATCCTGCTTTGCAGGACATCAAAATAGATAAATCTATTTTGATGGTATTTACGATTCCCGAAAAACTGATGTTTTTCAAGAATCTATACTTTACTATACCACATTTGCTTATCTATGAGGTGATATGGCATAGATAAAAGTTTGACTTTCACAAAAAGTGGGCTTTTTTATACTCAATTTTCTAATTGGATTGCTGCTAGCTCAGATTTACGGACGACATCTGATAATTCTCCCATAGCAATAGCAATATCATCTTCAACTTGATTTAGGCTTTTCTTTATTTCTGCTATACTTTGAGTCGTATTTGTCACTTGCATAGATAACTGTAGCATCCGTCTGTTAGATTGAAGCATTCCATTAAAAACAATGTAATCTTTCATCTTTCAAGGTGAAATTTTTGCACCTTGAAAGTTCTTCCACTTCCTCGTCAGTCATAATAAAATGAGCACCTTCACACTAGAAGGTGCCCATCTCGGCGAAATCAACTTTTACATCTATGAAGTATTTAATTTGTAACTAATTCTTAGAAAGTAACGCCACAGTTTCAAGGCTCCTTTGATAGTCCCAACCAGAATCAGAAAGGTCCACTTCCTGTGTCTCAGCCACATTGTAGTATACCGGGAACCGAAATTTGATACTCTTCAAGAAGCGACCATCCTCCTGTTCCTCTTCAAAGATTTCAACACGCTCTACAAAAGAGTTAATAAAGCGCTTCTTTTCTGCATCTGTGAATTCACCGTATATTTTATCAAAGCTCTTAAGGATGCGATAGATAGAGTCTTTGGAAAGGTGCTTCTTGTTTATGTTTTCGATTCTCAGGGAGATGGTATCAATCTCATCTTCTATTGCACCAATTTCCTCATATAGCTTATTCATGCGCCCCCTATTTTGTATCAGTAGAAAGTTTGCCTGAGTTTTCTGCAAGTTTCTTATCTTCTTTTTTTACTCTGCGTTCTAATTTTTTTATATCTTCTGACGGTGGAAGATTTTCTGGTTTAATACCTCGCTGTCCAAGCATCTCCCGAACAGAGGTATTATTTTCGACATGCTCAGTTGTAATTGCCGTCTCACCCTGAAGGTCCTTCTCTTCCACATTGTAATTTGTCATCTCTGTTGCAAGATTTTTGGCTACTATTGTAAGTGTCGGCAAAAAATCCGCCAACGGCCTTGAGTCCTTGACGCCAAGACGTTCTTTCATTTCTTTGGTGGTATATCCTCCAAATAAAGCCTGATCACCTTTTGAGCGTATTCTTGCGAACCCAGCATCGTCAACACCACGCTCATAGATATTCTGAGATAGTCGCTTTTCCGACTCCCTAAGCTTACCACGCGCTTCTGTTCTTTCTATATATGCAATTCGTTCTTCAATAAGTTCCTGCTTTCTTGTTTGCACCGCAAAATAACTCTGCGCGAATGCAATCTGTTCCTTTCGGGGATCTCCATTCTCAGCAATGAGATAGCAGGCATAACGAGTGAGCATATAATCATCAACTTCTCTATTACCGCCTTTACCGATTTTTATCATTTTGCTGACGTCAGCAAAATGATCCGTTACAGTTATCCCATTGTTTTCACAAGAAGTCTTTGCCTTTTCTATGGTCTTCTCAAAATTTCTCCATTGAGCATACTCAAGCAGTTCCATCAACTCTCGAGCATACCAAAATTCGATGCCATTCTCTTCATGTCTGATATCATCAAATCTTTTCTTATACTGTATTATTGCTTTTTTCTCCAAGTCTTTCCCCTCCTGCTACTTCCAACTTTTCCATAATACGAACCCACATAAGCGGTTCAGTTCCACCGTGGTATCAGCGGCAATCCTGCTTGCTTTTTAAAGTGTTCGAATTCGAACACTTTAAAATTTGGATTATATATTTATTTCTTCCAGTTTGACTAACTCACTTAGCTTCTTCGCATAAGCTAACAACCTCTTCTGAGCATCATCATTAAGCCCCTCATACTCTAAAATCAATTGCTTACCTTGGTAATCCAACTGATAGTCAACTGAATCCTCTACACTATCTATACCTTTTCCCGTCAGAAGTTGCTCAGGAGATACATTAAGTGCAGCACATATATCCATTATTTTATCTGCAGTTGGAGTATG
>JAGBJE010000162.1 GCA_017934625.1 Pseudobutyrivibrio sp.
TGCAGATTATGAGAAGCAGTTAACACTTGGTATTGCATCAGGGGAGCTTCCAGACGTAGTTATTCTTGATGGATGCGATATGTCTTCATTCATTGCAATGGATTTGTTTGGAGATATTTCAGATGCCAACATAGATTGGTCAGAATACCTTGAAGGACCAATGAATTCTACAATGATGGATGGCAAGCATTATGGTCTTCCATTTGCAACAAACTGTACAGCTCTTTTCTACAATAAGGATATTCTTGATGATGCAGGAGTTCCTTATCCAGATGAGAACACCACATGGGATGAATTCCATGAGATGGCTAAGAAGCTTACAGATTATGGTGTTACAGGATTTGGTAATGCAGCAATCGGAACAGACGAGGGTACATTCCAGTGCCTACAGTGGCTATACACAGCTGGTGGTTCTTACACAGATATCGAAGGTGGCAAGGATGCTTATCAGCTCATGCAGGATATGATTAACGATGGTTCATGGTCTAAGGAGTGTGTAAACTGGGCACAGACAGATGTATGTAACAACTGGAAGGCAGGCAACATTGCTATGATGCAGAATGGTCCATGGCAGATTCCAGGAATCGAAGCAGACGCTCCAGATTTGAACTACGGGGTAACAGTTCTTCCTAAGAAGGATGCATCAAGTGGTCAGGCTACATCAATTCTTGGTGGTGAGAACATGGGCGCTGTAAAGAAGGATAATATGGATGGTGCTAAGGCATTCCTTGAATATTACAATCAGACAGATGTTATGGTAGATGCAATGAAGCAGTATGGTTCATTCCCACCTAAGACAGAGGCTGCAAAGGATAGCTATTGGACAGATGATCCAATCCAGGCAGAGTTTATTACTCAGCTTGAGACTTCAATTCCAAGAGGACCATCACCAATCTGGCCTTCATACTCAAATGCAATTCAGACTGGTTTCCAGGAAGTACTTACACTAGCTAAGTCACCAGATCAGGCTGCAAAGGATACACAGGCAGCAGTAGATGCCGTTAAGTAACGATTTACATTTGGCGGGGAACAGCTTCCCCGCCATTTTTAGAAATAGTAATTTTGGAGGGATGTTATGATTTCTAGAAAAAAGAAGTTGAATGGACCAGGGAAAATGGGATTTTTATTTTCTCTTCCAGCAGTTATCTATATGCTTATCTTTGTTGGATATCCCACAATTTCAAACTTAATACTCAGCTTAAAAAATGTTAATGTTTTCAATTTTTCCAGACCTGAAGCCCAAGAGTTTATAGGTCTATCTAACTATATTGAGTTGTTTACAGATGCAAATTCTGTAATGAGCAGAGCTATTTTAAACACACTTATTTTTACAGTGGCTTCAATCTTTTTCCAGTTTATTATTGGATTTATACTTGCTTTATTATTCAGCAAAAAGTTTCCAGCTTCAGCATTTTTCAGAGGTGCAACAATGATTTCATGGTTGCTTCCTGTTACAGTAGCAGGACTTTTGTTCAAGTTTATATTTGCAAGCTCTGGTGGTATAGCAAATCAGCTTTTAATGTCACTTCATATCATCAAATCACCTGTTGATTGGTTGCTAAATGGCCCAACTGCCATGGTTGCCATAGTGGTTGCAAATATATGGATAGGTATACCATTTAATATGATGCTGCTTCTTACAGGACTTACAACTGTTCCAGCAGATATTTATGAAAGTGCAAAGATTGATGGAGCAAATAAGCTTCAGACTTTATTTAAGATAACAATTCCAGTGATTAAGCCAGCTATTATGTCAGTGCTTACACTTGGATTCGTATATACGTTTAAGGTATTTGATTTGGTTTGGGTTATGACCAAGGGTGGACCTATTAATGCAACAGAATTAGCATCCACATACGCATACAAGCTGTCATTTGAGCAGTTTGAATTCAGTAAAGGCGCAGCTTCTGCAAATATTTTGTTCCTAATACTGTTTGTAGTGGGAATGTTTTACATTAAGCTAATCAATGCAGAAGAGGAGGTAATGTAGGATGAAACGAGAAAGAAAAGAAAATACCATAAGCTTTATTATTGGATTCATTATTTTTGTGATTCTAATGTTTCCTCTTTATTGGATGATAGTAACAGCCTTAAAGACTCAGGTGGAAATATTCCAGGTTCCAACACCACTATGGCCAAGAGACCTTACCTTTGAAGCATTTAAAAGCCAGTTTTCTGAATCATCGGCTACAATGAAGGGCTTTAAAAACAGCTTTTTAATTGCCTTCTCTGCAATGGTAATATCAACATTGTTATCTATACCGGCTGCATATGGTCTGGCAAGATTTAGATTTAATTCAAAGAAGCTTCTCATACTGTTTTTCTTAATGATGCAGATGCTTCCATCAACACTTATATTAACACCACTTTATATCATGTTTTCAAAGATGGGATTACTTAATAATTATTTGGCGCCAATCCTTGCAGATGCAACCTTGGGAATACCATTCTCCATTATCATTCTTCGAACCTATTTCCTTTCTATACCAAAGGAGCTGGACGAGGCGGCGGCAATAGATGGCTGCAATCCGGTAACATCATTCTTTAGAATCATGTTGCCGATTGCAAAGCCAGGTGTGATTGTAGCAGCGGTGTTCTCATTTGTGTATGCATGGGGTGATTTGATTTATGGAATCACATTCATGACAGATCCTAATATGAGACCAATCACATCAAACATATACAATTATGTGCAGCAGTATCAGACACTTTGGAATGCAACAATGGCCTTTGGTCTTGTGGCAATTTTCCCAATAGTATTGATATTCATATTTATGCAGAAGTATATTGTTAGTGGACTTACAAACGGAGCAGTAAAAGCATAGGGGGAACAAATGAAATTCAAAGCAAATTCTTCAATACCAATAAGTGATATCAAGATTACAGATGGTTTTTTCAACAAATATAGAGACTTAGTTGGTAATGTGATTATTCCATATCAGTGGGATGTGTTAAATGACAGGCTGGAGGATGTGGAAACCAGCCATTGTATTGAGAACTTTAAAATAGCAGCAGGTCTATCTGATGGAAAATTTGAAGGTGCAGTTTTCCAGGATACTGATTTGGCTAAATGGTTAGAGGCTGTCGGATTTTATCTGGCAGCCTATGGCCGCGATGAGAAGCTGGAAGCAATGGCAGATGAGGCTATAGATTTAATTGAGAAGGCGCAACAGCCAGATGGATATCTGGACACATATTTCATTATCAATGCACCTGATAAAAAATGGAAGAATCTTTGCGAGGGCCATGAATTATATACAGCCGGGCATTTTATGGAAGCAGCAGTTGCCTATTATGAGGCTACCGGTAAAAGAAAGATTATAGATGTAGTATGCCGCCTGGCAGATTTATTGTGTGATGTCTTTGGAGAAGAAGAAGGCAAATGCCATGGCTACCCAGGCCATCCAGAGGTGGAGGTTGGACTAGTAAAGCTATATAGAACAACAGGCGAGAAGAAATATCTTGATTTGGCAAAGCATTTTATTGATATCAGAGGCGTAGGAGAAAACTATTTCCTTAAGGAAGAAAAGCAACCTGATTTTGAGAGAATCTTTCCTGAATTTGCAAACTACGATCCAAGCTATAGCCAATCGCATCTACCTGTAAGAGAGCAAAAGACTGCAGAAGGCCATGCTGTTAGAGCAGCATATCTGTATAGTGCAATGGCAGATGTGGCAGTAGAGACAAATGATAAGGAGCTCTTAGATGCATGCAAAATACTGTGGGATGATATGGTTCACAGAAGAATGTATGTTACAGGAAGCATTGGTTCATCAGGCTGGCTGGAAAGATTCACAACAGATTACGATTTACCAAATGATTGTAATTATTCTGAAAGCTGTGCATCCATTGCACTTGCCATGTTTGGCAAAAGAATGGGTGAAATCACAGGAGAGGCAGCATATTTTGATGAGGTTGAAAGAGCTTTATACAACACAGTGTTGTCGGGCATTGCCATGGACGGTAAAGGCTTTTTCTATGTAAATCCTTTGGAAGTGTGGCCATCAGCATGCATGGATCACACCTCGCGCCTTCATGTAAAAAGCGAAAGGCAAAAATGGTTTGGAGTGGCCTGCTGCCCACCTAATATAGCAAGAACGCTGGCATCATTGGGACAGTATATAGCATATACATCTGATAATAAGATTTATTTGAATATGTATGTATCATCTCAGATAAAGGCGGAGGTTTCAGGTAAGGAAGTCAGACTTGATATCAAAAGTGAAATTCCTTGGAATGGTAAAGTATCAGTTCATGTAGAGTCAGATGAACAAATGGTAGGAACCCTTGCACTTAGAATTCCTTATTATGCAAAGAATCCAA
>JAGBJE010000163.1 GCA_017934625.1 Pseudobutyrivibrio sp.
AACATCGTCATTAGAAACTAAATTACTACAATCCATATAAAAAGAAAATGCAATAATTTTTCTTCCACTCTTTTCTGCTTCATAGCGGATTGAATACTGTGTATTATCATTTATCTCATTAGTTGCAATGTCTAGAACAAAACGTTTGAAATCATTAACGCGTGGATATTTATCTTCCTCAACATTCAACATGAAGCGAAGTTCTTCTAATGGGATTGTTCTTGTAATTATGTTGTTGCGTTTCATCCCTTGATATTGAAGCATAAGCTCCAATAATCTCATAGCATATGCAGAGCCTAAATAGAAAATTTGCTTCATGCTAATCCTAGTATATGGATACCCTGATTCAAATATATCTAAAATTAGTTCACGCATTTTATTGTTAAATTGAATCCTTAGACCATCACCCTTTTCATACTGGATAAATGAAAACATAGGATAATATACGAATTTATTTTCGCCTTCTTTTATACATACATTCCTTGAAGTAAGTCTATCACAAGCTTCATCAAGTAAAGGTATATATGCCCCATTTCCCATTATTCGTTTTAATTCGCCAGGTAAAATATGGGTTTCCTTAAACTCCTTATCATAGTATTTATCATTAGCCGATAAATGTGGATTAACATCTTGTAAAGCAAGCATAAATAACCGCATCTCCAAAGCATTCATCGGTTTTCTTGCTTCTATCAATGGATTTGCTTGGTATATTGATGGTCTTCTATCGTCCATAAGCTCCCCCTTTCTAAAGACGATAAATTTTAACCTCAAACCTAAAATCCCCTTAAAATTTAGGTTAAAATCTCTCGTTTTTCATTAGTATCTTATCATAATGGACAAAAGTATGTCAACTTTTAGGTTAAAATCTCTCGTCTTAGGTTAAAATCTCTCGTCTTTAACAACTTTTAGGTTAAAATCTCTCGTCTTTAGGTTAAAATCTCTCGTCTTTAAGATGCCTAATAGGTTAAAATCTCTCGTCTTTAGGTTAAAATCTCTCGTCTTTAAGTGCCTTGAGGCCAGTAATGACGCGGCTTCTCAACGCCGAAAGCATTTAAAGCATTTATGCTTAAAAGCAAGCAAAGCAAGAGCAAGTTATCCACAGCCTGTAATTACTATCTAAATTTTTGCCTGCTTGCTTTTCCTATTTCAGAAATATTATCTTATGACGCGCTCACGAGCTCATAGAGAGGTTTTAGAACAATAGGGTAGTATATTTTATATATAGGGGTAAAAAATCCCTCAGAAAGGCTCTCAGACGCTAATGAGGGGTAAATGAGTAATCTGACCTGTGATTGAACCCTCTGTTAAAGTTACGCAGGAAAATAAAAAAAGAAACAAGCAACGATAAATGAAAATGGTAATACTGTTGCCTATCCTAGAATACTCAGGCGTTTGTGAGAAAGCTGGTTCGGTCAGGGAATGGATATGCCCTAAGTGTGGTTCACGCCATAACTGGGACACTAATGCGGCGATACGCATACTCCGAAAGGCAATAGGAAAACAGATTGCCTGACATAAAATCAGTACCTTGGGGCACACGGTACTTCACGCTTGCAACGACTCATAAAGCCTAGTTCCTTTGTGGAAAGGAGAACGTGTAAGTCTGGATGGATATGGTTAGATCCCAGTGTTCAGCGAAACAAGAATCTCCTGCATTTACTCATGGGGATTGTCAACATTTACATTACAAAAATGGTTAAAATATCATAACATGATTGTATGTAATTTGTTAGAGCTATATGCCTAATATACTTTAAAACGCCTTGGTTTTTAGTGTCTATAATAATGTATAAATAAATATATTATACATTATTATAACACTTATTGTGATGTAAAATAAATGTATAAATAATGTTAATTTAACGTTAAAATAACATTATTTATACATTTACAAATGTGTTGATTTAATGTATAATAGATGTTGTTATAGAGTTTAGTGATGCTATATAAGGGGGATTTAGAGTGAGGGTAGTAGTATTTAGCAATAAAAAAGGTGGCGTTGGAAAGACTACCAGTGCGCTTGCAACAGCAGCCGGTTTGGTAAAAGCAGGATATAAGGTGTTGGCCATAGATATGGATGGTCAGGGAAATTTTGGTGCTTCGTCTGGTGGCGAAAAGAACGTAAAAGGAACATATGATTTTTTGAAGGGCGATTCGCTGGAAGCGGTTTTACAGAGTAATGGAGTGTATGACTTCATAGCTGGTGATAAGCGATTATCTAATGCTGAATCAGATTTCCCTAGAATAGGTTCAGAAGGTTTATTAAGGAAAGCCTTAAAAAAAGTTGATGCTTATGATTTTGTTATTGTAGATACGCCTCCTTCTATGGGGCTCTTGACCCTTAATGCCTTGGTGGTGGCAAATGATTTGATTATTTGTGCACAGAGTGATGCTTATTCTGTTGCTGGCTGCATGGAGCTTTTTGGTAATGTTGAGCTGGTTCGCGAAAACTACAATGAAAATTTGAGGATTGCAGGGATATTACTTACACGTTATTCCACGCAAACGAATATATCTAAACAAATGTTGCCACTTTATGAGCAGGCTGCCCAGGTTATGGGAGCTTTAGTATTTAAGACTAAGATTCGTGAAAATATTAAACTGACAGAATCTCAGGTGATGAATAAACCTATTTACAAGTATGCTCCAGAAAGTAATGGAGCTAAAGACTATGAAGCATTTTTGAATGAATATTTGGAAGGAATGAAGAAAAATGGCTGATACGTTGGATGTGGCCTCTATGATAGACACAGATTTTTCTGCGCATGTTAAATCACAAAAGAAGGCAAATAAAGATAAAAAGAAAAGTGATGATTCTACCCAAAAGAGAACACGTAGACCTCGCGTAAAGAAAGAATATAAGCGTGTGTCTGCATATATTACTCCAGAACAATATCAAAAACTAGATGAACTGGCAACGCTGAATAATCAAAGCTTAACAGATACTATGGGAGAAGCTATCGACGCTTATTATAATGTTATTAAAAGGCGTAAAAAAGGTAAATAAAAAGTAAATATAATGTTAATATAAGCTTATCATAATGTATAATAACATTTATTTTAACGTTAAAGTAAATGTTATTATACATATATATACTGTTTTATGCAAACTGATGGTATAATAAAAAGATGAAATTATCTAAAAAGGGGGCGAAATAAGGTGTACAAACCAAGGGAGGTATTTCAACCAAAAGCTTTTCCAAAGCTGACATATATAGACCGTTCAATGGATGAGGATAGTACCTATGAGGAGGAATTGGAAAATGCTTTGGAAGACACAGGAACTTTGGTGGTCATTACGGGGGCTTCCAAATCTGGTAAAACAGTTCTATGTCATAAGGTAGTAGAACGTGAACGGTATATATCCCTTAGTGGCTCACAGATTCAAAGCCAAAGTGACTTTTGGGAGCAGATAGCTGAACAACTGGATATGCCTGCTGAATTGCAGATTACTGAATCAACACAGAATAATATCAGTGTAAAGGCTAGTGGAAAAGGTAAAGTAAATATGGTAGTAGCTGGTGGTGAGGCTTCAGGTGAAATTGGAGGGGCATACACTACTGGCGATAGTATTCAACGAAAATTGCCTCGCAGCAATGCTGCTGTAATGAAATTTATCATTGAGCAGGATAAAGTTATTGTCATAGATGATTTCCATTATATTGAGCAAAGTATTCAAAAATACATCGCTAGGACTATCAAGGCGGAGTTGTTCAATGGCCTAAAGGCCATTATACTAACCCTTCCACATCGCTCAGATGATGCTATACGCTTGAACCCTGACCTTATAGGTCGAACTGCTTTTATTGATATTTCAGCATGGACTATTAGTGAACTGAAGGAAATTGCCCATAAGGGGTTTGCTTTACTTAAAATAATTGCTAAAGATGAACAAATTGGCACATTAGCGCAAGAGAGTATTGCTTCACCGCAGCTCATGCAAGAAAACTGCTTAAAGCTGGCAAATATAATGTTGAAAAGCAGTGAGCAGCAAATTACAACAGAGCTGATGGAAAAAGCCTTCCGGTTGACTACCAAGAATTATGACCACTATGCTAACATATTAGGTACAGCATCAAAAGGGCCTCTTCAAGGGCAAAAACGGAGAACTATCTACAATTTGAAGGATGGCCGGAAGATGGACATCTATGGCTTACTTTTTGCGAGTATCTCAAAGGACCCTCCGATTATATCATTGTCCATTGATGAAATTAAGGAACGCTTTAGGCAGTTGCTTACCGATAATAATAAACTCCCTACAACGCTAAATACTGCTAATTCTATCAAACATATCGAAAAAATAATAAAAGACCAGGTACCCGACTTGGACACCGTGGAGTGGAAGGATAGTTGTCTCTATATATTAGATCCATTCCTATTGTTCTACCTACGGTGGTGCGATGCTTGGAAAGAGTAAAACTTTAGGCTACAGGGCCCCAGACAAAAATGCTTGTCAGGGGCCCTGTGTTATAAAATACTTGCTAATACAAATATGTTTTGTTATAATTGTATTATGAACTTATTTCTAACACAGAAAGTGGTGTTTGTTATGACATTTTTAGAATTGCATAAGCGGATTGTCCAGACACGCAAGGCTCGTAAGGGAGTAAAAAACCGAGAAGACTACTTTCTGGATGATGACCGGGAAGAGTTTTGGAAAAGCATTTATAAGAGGGCTTTGTATATAGCTAATGAAGTTGTTAAGCACTATGAAAAAAAAGGGGCGTATGATGGCTCTGAAAGATTCCATCTATCTTGGGGAGACGCCCCAAAAGATTTTTTTGATGATTACATCAAGCAGATGAAAGCGTATGAGAAAGAGGTTAAAGATTATCAAAAGCTCTGGAAGGAACATAGTGAGCTTTTTGATGAAAAATTGAAGTTAGACAACGAGATAGCCCAATTAAAGAGAGAATTATCAGCAGCCAAAGATGAACTGGTTAGAGTGAAACGTGGCGGAAGATACAAGGACTATAAGAAAGAGCATCAAGTGGTTAATTATAAACAAGAACATCCATCAGCAACTGTTCGAGAGATTGCCAAAGCTCTGGGCATTTCTACAACGACAGTTCAGAAAGCACTGGTGGCCAATGGTTTGAACAAAAGGAAAGGGGAGTAATGATGTGTATTAGAAAATAATATCTAATACACATCATGAATGAGCTATTTTTAATTATAAATCAAAGCCGATAGTCAAAACTTAAAAGTTTTGACTACTTGCACTGGTAAGCGTATAATTGGGCTTGTGTAAGGTGTCAAAACTTATAGTCAAAAATAGGGCATAAAAAATGGGGCAAAAACGCCCCATATAAACTCAAGATTCTTTTAAGGTCAAAGAGCAGCCCATAGCACTTAAATACCTGATGATTGTTTCTATGGTGCCACCGTTACCCTTTTCTAAACGGCTGATAGCCTGCTGGGATAAGCCGGAACGTTCGCTAATATCTTTCTG
>JAGBJE010000164.1 GCA_017934625.1 Pseudobutyrivibrio sp.
ATAATCGATACGCATTCCATAGCCGCCTTCATAGGCATGCTCACTGTCTAGTGTAACATCGAACTTGCCGCCATTTGTATTTCTAGCAAATTCATTTGAAAGCAGTGAATTAGAACCGCCATAGCCTTCAAAATCATCTACTTTTGTGGAAGAATTTGCATAGATACAATCCGCATATACCGTATCTTTACTTCCATCAGAAAGTGTCAGCATAAGCTTTAAGCCAAAGTTCCCTGTAAACTTATTACTTGAATCTAAAGCAATATCACACTTATCAATCTCTTTTCCTGACACAATGATTGATAGCTTATTGATATTCGCTAAATCCACCTTGTTGGAATCAAGCTTTACCTTAGATAATTCCCCTGTAAGAGCTAAGTTATCTGTTGTAAAGCTATTTCCATTATTATCTGTCAGTCTAAGTGAGGCATCATATCCGCTTCCCTTAAACCAACCATACAAACTGTCGTAAGCCTCATAATTTCCATTATCAAGCTCCTTTGTAAATACTGCTGCACCATCAATCACTTCACACTTAAAGGCACCCTTTAGATTGTCATCACTTCCAAAATAGTATTCACCATCTTCCATAATATTTGTTGGAGAACTTTCTGCTGCTGGAATAGATTTTGTTCCTGATGATATTTCTACCGCTTTAACATCGGCTATATCATTGTAATTAATCTTTACCACTCTTGTTGAACCAGGTAGGTTAAAGCTAGAAAAGCTTACTAACTCGCCCTGATTTTTACCCTCCATAGCGGTGAAAGCAATACCATCGTAAGAATACTCAACAGTAACCTCGCCCTTTGCCTTTACTCTAATAGCATTAATATCATCCTTTGTTTTGTATATAAGTGATGTTGAATCCTTGAATACATAATTGCTGTTTGAATCATCAAAGCTGTTATCCTGAATCATCACATTGCTTTTAAATTCCCTAAGGTCTTCTTCATCCAGATAATGCTTGCCGTCATTAGCGTAGATTAGCTTAATCTCATCTAACTTGCATCTGCTTTTTCCAGGAATATAGATTCTTACATAATAGCTATCCTCTGAATCAGTAGATATCTTATACTCCTTAGTTCCATTGTCATGGGTAAGTTCTACAGGCTTATAGCTAATGCCATTATTTGATACATACACCTTTGGCTCATTTTCTGTGGCAACCTCACTTACTGCAGTGATAGTCATCTCCTTTAGAGGAATGATTGCCTTGTACTCAATATAGCCTTCTGTATCACTGTTATTATAAACAGTACTACCTGATTGCTTTACATTAGCAGAATGGTCAAAGCTAATGGTATTTCTCACCTCTGTTGGATTAGCATCATCTGCTGATACTGATATTAAATCCAGTTCATCCACAACCACATGATTTACATTTTTTACAGTAACAATATTGCTCCACAGCCCCTTGCCTGATTCATTACAAGCACGAAGCCTATAGGAATATGTCTTGCCATCTATTGCTGTCATATCATGGTATCCAGCGATACAATCGTGATTCTTGTCTTCCCAGTTCCTACCTGAGTCGTATACATAATCCTTCTTATCTGCAATCACCTGCCAATTAGCAGCATCTGCATCCTTAGCTGTCACTACACCCTCTGCGCGCTCTATCTCATACCATGCACCGCCAACAACACCACGCCATTTAATCTCACCTACTGAACCATTTAGAAATGATTTATCATGCGCATTGTCAGAATCGGCGCTATATAAAAGTGGGGCCTCATCCTTTTCTGGTGATGGAATTGGGATTGATTTAGCTTCCTGATAATTAGCTGCTTTACCATTTACAATCTGCGCATAGGCATATATTGCCCTAAGGATTTCTGTTTCACCATAATAATCACCTGCTTCAAATCCAGGCCAATGATAAGAAGCCCAGTATCCATCCTCATCATGGAAGTAATATCCATAGCCATCCTTATGAGCTCTAAGGCTCCACATCATGATTCCATTTGTATGATTATCTATACCAGCCTGAAATACATCTATACATGGCTCAGCCTTTACCTTGCCGCCAAACTCGCCTAAAATAAATGGCTTTCCCGCTTCATGAACAAGCTTAGTTTCATCACCACATCTGGTAGCATAGTTTCCCTCATAATAATGTGCCCCTAATATGTCAGCTGGATTATCCTTTCTTGATTTTTCAGTAGTAGACATTCTTCCATCTAACACCAGGTGGTTCTTGTCCTTGGAATGGATAAAATCTGTAATGTCCTTATTCCAATCTGTAAGCACATCATCATATTTGCTTTGATTGCCAGGATTCCCGCCAGCTTCGTTAGCTGTTTCAAAGCAGAGGATAGCTTTATCTTCCTTGTACTTTACACCTGTTACGGTATTCTTTCTTTCCAGTAGATGTTCAATCATCTGCTTAAAATAATCCCTACACTTTTCGCTGGAATAAAACTTCCATGCCCACTCCTGAAAAGAGCTATTGCTTGGTGCCTTACCGTCTGACTCATCTGCCAGCCATACATACCCATCTATTCCACCAACCCAGTGCCAATGGTCAACAAGAGGTATGATTACTCTCACACCATACTTATTAGCTTTTGCCAGTACATCATCCAGCTCATTTAATGCGTCATCGTTAAATGTCAGTTTGCCGTCCTTTACACCTGTTACATATGCTTTGCCGCCATTGCTTCCGTTAGCTACCGGGATTGTATACGTTCTTGTAACATTACCTCCCATTGCAACTATGGTCTTCATGGCATTTGCATGTTCCCATTCATTATCACTCGTAGCCTGTGGATAGTTTAAAGAAATAAATCTTAATTCCTCATTCCCATCCATAAGCTTATAGCCATCCGTTGTAATATAATTTTCAAACATGCTATCATCCTTTTTCGCTGCATCTACCTTCATTGGCGCATTCCCCATTAGTAGCAAGGCCGCCATAACAAGACTAATTATTCTTTTTTTCATTACATTTCCCTCAACACTCTATTTCAATTTCACACCATTTTCATCAAAGCATTCTATATATGCTATCAGCTCTGATAAACACACCTTTGCAATTCCAATCTTTTGGTCTGCTGCCCCGTAACCCATTATTAATGTGTCATCCACTACTACTGCACCTGTTGTAAAGATACATGGGCATGGGAATTTATCTGGAAGCTCCCATTTTTGCTTTGCAAAGATAAGACGTTCTGAAACACGATGGATGATTTTTGGAAAATCATTTTCCTGCTCCTTTAGAATCATGAAGGACTGTGTGTAGCCGTAATCTGGCAGCTGCTTACCATGATATGATACAAGCCACCTTCCATCACCTAAATCCATAGGCGGAAAGCTTGCACCGATTCGCTCCTCTTCCCAGTCAAACTCACTTGTAGCAAGAAGCTTATTTGTAGCCTTACTGGTAACAAAATCCGTAAAATTCTCTGCTGCTGCAAGCATAATAGATGGAGTAGTCACATCAGTAACCCCTTCAAACTTGCTAGGGTTATCAGGCCTGTGTAGCATAAGAAGCTGCATTTTGCCATGAATCATAAATCTCTTTGGGAAGAAAAATACATCTCTGTTATCTGTAAGGGCACCATCTGTAAGTGGGCATACATAGCTAAATGCATTATCATAATTACCAGAGATAAGTGCATTCTTGTTAAGCTCATACATTACTGTTACAGTATCATTTCTTCTGGCGCACTGCCCCACACCTGTTTCATCAGTAAAAATCCAGTCAGGCAGATTATCTCTTCTGGCATCCCTTTCCCAATATGGTCCTGGTGGAAACAATCTTGAAGCAACAGTAAGATATGTTTTGCCCTCTACCTCAAATATACGTGGATCCTCCACGCAG
>JAGBJE010000021.1 GCA_017934625.1 Pseudobutyrivibrio sp.
ACACTACACATCAGGCGTTGCAAGTATGACTTACCTTAAGTCTGTTGAGGCTGGTGCAGATATCATTGACTGTGCAATGTCACCATTTGCACTTGGTACATCTCAGCCAGCTACAGAGGTTATGGCAGCTGCATTTGAGGGTACACCATATGATACAGGATTTGATCAGGAGCTTCTTTCTGAAATCGCTGATTACTTCCGTCCTTACAGAGAAGAGTGCATCGAGAGTGGACTTATGTCTACAAAGGTTCTTGGTGTTAACATCAATACACTTCGTTACCAGGTTCCAGGCGGTATGCTTTCAAACCTTATCAGCCAGTTAAAGGAGCAGGGTAAGGAAGACAAGCTACGCGAGGTTCTTGAGGAGGTACCACGTGTACGTAAAGACCTTGGTGAGCCACCACTTGTTACACCTTCATCACAGATTGTTGGTACACAGGCTGTATTCAATGTTCTTATGGGTGAGAGATACAAGGTTGTTACAGAGCAGACAAAGGACATTCTTCTTGGAAAGTATGGCCAGACAGTTAAGCCATTCAACCCAGAGGTTGTTGAAAAGGCACTTGGTGATGATAAGGACAAGGCTATCACATGCCGTCCAGCAGATTTACTTGAGCCAGGTCTTCCTAAGTTCGAGGAAGAGTGCGCTAGATGGAAGCAGCAGGATGAAGATGTTTTATCTTATGCTTTATTCCCAAAGGTAGCTACAGAATTCTTCGAGTATCGTGAGGCTCAGCAGACAAAGGTTGATCCTAAGAAGGCTGATACTGAAAACAAGGCTTATCCTGTATAGAATTATTAATTTTAAATTTAATGGGCAATGCAAGATTTCTTGCATTGCCCATTTTCGTGTAATATAATAATTATCTCAACAATTAATTAATGAGGTATTTTATGGCAACTACTACAGATTTAATTTCAAAAATTAATGAGAAATATGGCAGGATGTCAAAAGGACAAAAGCTTCTTGCTAATTACATTATTGATAATTATGACAAGGCTGTTTTTCTTACTGCCGCAAAGCTAGGAGAGATTATCGGTGTATCTGAGTCTACGGTTGTGCGTTTTGCATCCTTTATTGGCTATAAGGGATATCCTGAGTTTCAACAGGCTTTGGAGGATTTGGTTAGAAACAAGCTTAACACATCCGATAGAATAGAGATTACAAACGGTGGCATTGAGCAAAATGGCGTACTTCGTACAGTGCTTTCTTCTGATGCCCTAAAGATAAAAAATACAATGGAATCTATTGATGAAGCAGCCTTTGATAATGCTGTGGAGACTATTTTAAATGCAAGACGCATTTATGTAGTGGGTATTCGTACCTGTGCACCTCTTGCATCATTCCTTTCATTTTATTTAAATATGATTTTTGATAATGTAGTTAATTTACAAACCAGCTCTACATCTGAATTATTTGAGCAAATGATACATATTACCGAGGAGGATTGTATTATTGGTATTTCATTTCCTAGGTATTCAATGCGTACTTTAAAGGCCCTGGAGTTTGCTAACAATAGAAGAGCTAATGTAATCACTATCACAGATTCAATTCATTCACCAATGAATCTATACAGCTCCTGCAATCTTATTGCAGAAAGTGATATGCATGCTGCTGTAGATTCCTTAGTGGCGCCACTTTCAGTTATAAATGCACTTATTGTTGCTCTTTGTAATAAGCGTCAAACACAGGTGGCTAAGAATCTTGAAATGATTGAGGAAGTTTGGAATTATTATCAATTTTATGAGAATGACGAGATTGATATGGTTGATGATTCCCTTAAGATGCATTATCCAGGAGAGAATTAATGAGTAAGGTAATAGTTATAGGTGGTGGAGCTGCTGGTATGATGGCAGCTTATGCAGCTGGAATGTGTGGGCATTCAGTTATTCTTCTTGAGAAGAATGAAAAGCTTGGAAAAAAGATATATATCACAGGAAAGGGCAGATGTAATTTTACAAATGCCTGTAGTGAAGAGGATTTTCTTAAGAATGTAGTAAGTAATCCTAAGTTTTTATATAGTGCTATTTACACCTTCAATTCTGATGCTATGATAGATTTTATTGAAATGCACGGAACTGAAACTAAGGTTGAAAGAGGAAACAGAGCCTTTCCTGCATCAGATCATGCTTCAGACATTACCAAGGCACTTAAGAATGGTCTTAATGAATATAAGGTAGATGTTAGACTTAACACAGAGGTTATACAGATTCTAATTAAGGATGAAAAAGCCTATGGTGTTAAGCTTAAGAATAAAGAGATTATAAACGGGGATGCAATTATCCTATGTACAGGAGGCTTGTCTTATCAGACCACGGGTTCTACTGGAGATGGAATGAAATGGGCTAAGGAGATGGGACTTAAGGTTACAGATACAAGACCTGCACTTGTACCTTTAAACGTGGCAGAGGACTATATTCCTAACATGCAAGGTCTTGCTCTTAAGAATATTACCCTTTCAATTTTAGACGGCAAAAAGAGGATATACGAGGGCTTTGGCGAGATGCTATTTACTCACTTTGGAGTATCTGGTCCATTGGTGCTTTCAGCCAGCTCAATTATTGGAAAAAGGCTTCAGGCGGCAGGTAAGCTTTTTGCTAAAATAGATTTAAAGCCAGCATTATCCTTTGATGAGCTTGATGCTAGAATACTTAGAGACTTTAATGATAATATGAATAAGCATCTAAGCTCTGTAATGCGCGGGCTTCTTCCTGCATCCATGGTGCCTGTTGTTATTGAAATATTAGATTTTGACGACATGAGACAAATCAATTCCATAACAAAGGAGGAAAGGAACGCTATTGTCAATTTGCTTAAAGCGTTTCCTTTTACAATTACAGGTCTTAGGGAATATAAGGAAGCTATCATTACACAGGGGGGAATTTCTGTAAAAGATATTGACCCATCTACAATGAAATGTAAAAATATAAATGGATTATCTGTAGCTGGTGAGGTGCTTGATTTAGATGCCTTTACTGGAGGCTTTAATCTGCAAATCGCTTGGTCTACAGGCTATTTAGCAGGTATTTCTATAGATTAATATATTTTGGAGGATAGATTAATGGCATTTAATGTTGCAATTGATGGACCTGCAGGAGCAGGCAAATCTACAATAGCTAAGGCTGTTGCAGCTAAGAAGGGATACGTGTATGTTGACACCGGGGCAATGTACAGAGCTATGGCTTTATATTTCCTTCGTTCAAATATTAGTAAGGATGATGAAGCAAAGATTTCTGCATCTGTAGATGAAATTAAGGTTTCTATTAAGTACGAGGATGGAGCTCAGCATGTAATCCTTAATGATGAGGACGTTACAGGACTTATACGTACAGAAGAAGTTGGAAATATGGCTAGCGCAACTTCTGTTTATAGTGCAGTTCGTACAAAGCTTGTTGCATTACAGCAGGAGCTTGCTAAGACTACGGATGTAATTATGGATGGTAGAGATATTGGTACTGTTGTTCTTCCTAACGCTGATGTTAAGATATTCCTTACAGCGTCTGTAGAGTGCCGCGCTAAGAGAAGATTTGATGAGCTTAAGGCTAAGGGTGAAAATCCTGATTTTGACCAGATTGCCAAAGATATTGAAGAAAGAGATTATAGAGATTCTCACAGAGAAATCAGCCCACTTAAGCAGGCTGAGGATGCTACTTTAGTAGATAGCTCAGATATGACTATTGATGAAGTAGTAACTGCAATCATTAATCTTTGTGATAAATAGTAGGTAAGATATGAATGTTATTTTAGCTGAGTCAGCTGGCTTTTGCTTTGGTGTGCAAAGGGCGGTTGATGTTGTAAAAAAGCAGATTGCTGAAGGACAGGGCCCACTTTATACTTATGGACCTATTATCCATAACGAGGAGGTTGTGAAGGATTTTGAAGCTCACGGCGTTACTGTTATGGAAGAGGATTGTAAAAAGGATTATACTCCTGGTACAGTGATTATTCGTTCCCACGGCGTAACTAAGTCTGTAGAAGAAAATCTTAAGTCTAAGGGACACAATGTGATTGATGCCACATGTCCTTTTGTAAAAAAAATACATAGAGCGGTAGATGAACACTCTAAAAATGGCGAATATATTGTGATTATTGGAAATCCAGATCACCCAGAGGTTAGGGGGATTATAGGCTGGATCAACGGTGAGGATTATACTGTGATTTCAGGAGTGCAAAGCGCTAAAGACTTTTCAGTTAATTCTGATAGAGATATATGTATTGTTTCTCAAACCACCTTTAATCATAATAAATTTCAAGAATTAGTTGAAATTATAAAGCAAAAAGGTTATCATATTATTGTTTTGAATACAATATGCGATGCGACTAATAAAAGACAAGTGGAAGCAGCAGATATTGCTTCCAAGGTTGACGCCATGTTAGTAATTGGAAGTAAGAATTCTTCCAATACGCAGAAGTTGTATGAGATATGCAAAACACGATGCAACAATACTTACTATATACAGACGGCTGATGATTTCCAGCCATCTGACCTTAGTTCCATTGAAAGTGTAGGTATTACCGCAGGGGCATCCACCCCAAACAATATTATTGAGGAGGTTCAAAAGAAATGTCAGAAATGAGTTTTGAACAAATGCTGGAGGAATCATTTAAAACTATACACAATGGAGAGGTAGTAGACGGTACTGTTATTAGCGTTAAGCCAGATGAAATCGTTTTAAATATCGGTTACAAGTCAGATGGTATTATTACACGTTCAGAGTACACAAACGAATCAAATGTTGATCTTACTACTGTTGTTAAAGTTGGTGATCCTTTATCAGCTATCGTTATCAAGGTAAATGATGGTGAAGGACAGGTTCTTCTTTCTTACAAGAGACTTGCTCAGGAAAAGGGCAACGAGAGACTTGCAGAAGCTTATGAGAATGGTGAAGTTCTTACAGCAACAGTTGATAAGGTACTTAAGGGTGGTCTTACTGTAGTTGTAGATGAGGCTAGAGTATTTATTCCAGCTTCATTCGTTTCAGATGTATACGAGAAAGACCTTACAAAGTATCAGGGTCAGGAAATTAGCTTTGTTATTACAGAATTCGATCCAAAGCGTCGTAGAATTATCGGTAACAGAAAGACTCTTCTTGTTGCAGATAGAGCAAAGGCTCAGGAAGAGCTTATGTCAAAGATTGCTGTTGGTCAGGAATTCGAAGGAACAGTTAAGAATGTTAAGGATTTCGGTGCATTCATCGATTTAGGTGGTGCTGATGGACTTCTTCACATCTCTGAGATGAGCTGGGGCCGTGTTGAGAATCCTACAAAGACTCTTAACGTTGGCGATACTATTAAGGTATTTGTTAAGGAAATTAAGGATGGCAAAATTGCACTTTCTTGCAAGTTTGATGATGCTAATCCATGGAACGGTGCAGCTGAGAAGTATGCAGTTGGTACTGTTGTAAAGGGTAAAGTAGTTCGTATGAAGGACTTTGGTGCTTTCGTAGAGCTCGCTCCTGGAATTGATGCACTTCTTCACGTATCACAGATTTCTAAGGATCGTATCGAGAAGCCTTCTGACGTACTTACAATTGGTCAGGATATCGAGGCAAAGGTTGTTGAGTTCAACGATGCTGAGAAGAAGATTAGCCTTTCTGTAAAAGCTCTCCTTGAGCCAGAGACAGATGATGCTGATGTTGCAGATGTTAACATCGAAGAGGTTGCTTCAGAAGAGTAATTCTAAAATAAATGATTTAGAGAGTCATTGGTTAAACCAATGGCTCTTTTTTATTTAATTCTTAGATTAGTAACAATAAAGACACAATTGATTAGTATAATTATCTCAACTTAGAGCGTAACTAATAGTAATTATAAGGATAGGAGTATACTATATGGACAATTACGATGCTTTTAAGAAAGAGGTTTATGATCTTACAAAAATTGATTTAAGCTCTTATAAGGAAAAACAAATGCGCCGACGTATAGATTCTCTTGTTACTAAGCACAAATGCAAGGAATATCATGAATATGTTGCTCTTCTGAAAAAGGATAAAGAGGTTTTTGATGAATTTGTAAACTTCTTAACAATCAATGTGTCTGAATTTTATCGTAATCCAGAGCAGTGGGAGCTTATGACCAAAGAATTTATACCTGAGCTTATGAAACACTCTGGACAGAACCTTAAGATATGGAGTGCAGCCTGCTCTACAGGTGATGAGCCTTATTCACTTGTAATGGCTCTTTCGCAGCATCTACCTCTAAACAAGATTAAAATATTTGCAACAGATATAGATAAGCAGGTAATTGCCACTGCGAAGGTTGGACTTTACAATGCAAAAAGTATAGCAGGAGTGCCTGCAGACTTAAAAAAGAAGTTCTTTACACCTGTTGGTAATTCCTTCCAGATTAGTGAGGAAGTAAAGAAGTGCGTTGAATTTAAGGAGCATAATCTACTTAGAGATCCGTATCCTAGTAATTATGACATGATTGTATGTAGAAATGTGCTTATATACTTTACTGATGAAGCTAAGGATGAAGTATATGCTAAGTTCGCAAAGTCCTTGAGACAGGGAGGCATCCTGTTTATAGGTTCCACAGAGCAGGTAATCGACTACAAGGACCTTGGATATAAGAGACGCTACTCATTCTATTATGAAAAAGTTTAATGAAAATGACGGCTGATGATTTTAGTGTAACATGCTCCCACAGGCCATCGTTATATATAATTTAATGTTTCAACATATATCTGCATACCTTAACTAACAGGGTTGGGGTGAGGTCCAAGATGTCTATGTAGGTTTCCTTGGATTCGTAGGATGGTTTAAATGTGCGAATAGTACCAATATCGATTTTTTCAGGAAGGGCAAGAAATTGTCCTTCCTTTTTTACTTTGCAATCAGCCCTTTTTGCTGGGCGGCGGCAATCCTTGTCCATGCTTTCGCCAATGGATTTTGGAATAATGATGTCTTCATTGATAAGGTAATAGTAATTTTTATAATCTGGTAAAAAAGTACAAAGCTCACCTTCAAATAGATTTAAGGTAACGTATATACGATTTTCTCTAATTATATACAGACCATAATCTCTTTGCTTGCTTATTTGATTTGGAAGAGTAATATCTGTTTCAATTTCAAAGCGCAGCTTTCCATCTGCCAATTCATGAGATATGTATCGTAAATCCGTAGTAAGAAGTTCAGGATAAGATAGTATATCTGTAATAAAAATCATTCCCTTAACATCTTCAAAGTTGTGTAAAAGTATAAGCTCCTTTGATGCTTCATCCCCCATTAAAGAATAGTGCTGATACACAGGAATTAGTTCTCCACCATTATATTTATCATCACGATGCAGGCCTAAAAATTCCTCTATGGTTTTTTGCTTATAGTTAGGTAAATCAAGAAGGCATCTTGCTTTTGTAGAGCGCAGATACATATCAATGTGATTTTTAGATTTAATCTTAGTAGAAAAGCCGTATTTTCTACATCTTTCTAAAATAAAGGATTCGTCAAAGCGTGTGGAATTAAAGCCAAGAAGCTTGTCAAAACCTTCCATTACCCGTTCAAATTCTGTGATTATTGCTAATTCTTCTGATTCGTTTTTGGCAAGAAGCTGTGTGATTGTAATTTTATTTCCTTGTCTGGTAGCGTATCCTATTAAATAAATAAAGGCCTTTCGTGGAGATAGGCCAGTACATTCAATATCGAAAAAAAGTGTTTTCTCGTCAAAATAAGTATCGTATATACGGTTTGATTTTTCTAACTCATAGACATTATTAATTATTTCCATTTTTAGATATATCCATTCTTAAATTGTTGTTTAATATTATACTAAGTTTAACAGTTTGGTACTAAAAAATGTACAAAATAAATGATAAAATTTCTCTTTTGCTTATGTGAAAATGCTATAATTTATGTATAAATCATGAAACGAAAGAGGGGGTTAGCTGATGGGCCTTAAAACATTTAAAGGTGGCGTTCATCCTTATGATGGTAAAGAGCTTTCAAAAGAAAAGCCAATTAAGGATATATTGCCACAGGGTGAAATGGTTTTTCCTCTGTCTCAGCATATTGGTGCACCAGCGGTTGCGTGTGTTAATGTTGGTGACATGGTGCTTAGAGGACAGAAGATAGCAGATGCAGGTGGTTTTGTTTCTGCTCCTATTTTTTCAAGTGTTTCTGGCACTGTTAAGGCGATTGAGCCAAGGCGTGTTGCTACTGGAGACATGGTCAATTCTATTATCATAGTCAATGATGGTAAATTTATCGAGACAGGTTTTGAAAAATGTGATGATTACACAGCACTTACAAGTGATGAAATCATCAAGAAGATTCAGGACGCTGGTATCGTAGGAATGGGTGGCGCAGGTTTCCCTACTCATGTCAAATTATCTCCTAATAATCCAGAAAAGATTGAGTATATAATTGCTAACTGCGCAGAGTGTGAACCATATCTTACATCAGACTACAGGTCTATGGTTGAAGAGCCTGAAAAGCTCATTACTGGTATGAAAATTATTCTTAGTCTGTTTCCTAATGCTAAAGGGTTGCTTGGTATAGAAGATAATAAGAACGATGTAATAAAATCCCTTACTGAGCTTACAGCCAAGGAGCCTCGTATAGAGGTTGTACCTTTAATGACTAAATACCCACAGGGTGGTGAACGTCAGCTTATTAAGGCATGCACAGGCCGAGAAATCAATTCTAAAATGCTTCCAGCAGACGCAGGATGTATTGTTGATAATGTGGCTACTATTAACGCAATCTACACTGCAGTTGTAGAAGGAAAGCCTGTTATTGATCGTATATTTACTCTTACAGGTGATGCTGTTATGGAGCCTCGTAATTATCGCATATGTATAGGTATGAGCTGCAAAGAAATTCTTGAGGCTGCAGGTGGTTTTATTAGAGAACCAGCCAAGATAATTTCAGGCGGACCTATGATGGGCTTTGCAGTTATGGATTGCGATATACCTACAACTAAAACTTCAGGAGCTCTATTGTGTTTATCTGAGGATGAGGTATCTAAATTCGAGACTACAGCATGTATAAACTGTGGTAGATGTGTTGAGGCTTGCCCTGAAAATCTTATTCCTTCACGTCTTTCTAAGTTCTCAGATCACGGTGACAAAGAACAATTTGAAAGCTGGTATGGATTAGAGTGTATAGAATGTGGCAGCTGTAGTTATGCTTGTCCTGCTAGAAAGCCATTAGCACAGTCAATTAAGACTATGAAAAAGATGGTTCTTGCAGATAAGAGAAAAAAGTAGAAAGGATGGGGTGAAAATTGAGTAATTTATTAAAAGTTTCTTCATCTCCACATGTTAGAGCAAAGGACGATACCAGCCGTATCATGCTTTACGTCATTATAGCCCTCATGCCAACTACATTATTTGGTATTTTCAATTTTGGACTTAGGGCACTCTTACTTGTGGCTGTATGTATTATTACTTGTGTATTATCAGAGTTTTTATTCGAGAAGGCTGTCGGAAAGAAAAGTACCATTAAAGATTTAAGTGCTGTAGTAACAGGCCTTCTTTTAGCACTTAACCTACCACATACACTTCCTGTATGGCAGGCTGTTCTTGGCAGTGTATTTGCAATCGTTGTTGTAAAGATGCTTTTTGGTGGCTTAGGACAGAATTTCATGAATCCAGCACTTGGCGGACGTGTTTTTCTTCTTATTTCATTTGCAGCTACAATGACTAATTTTGAATATGATGGAGTTGCATCTGCTACACCTCTTGCATTATTAAAGAATGGTGAAGCAGTTAACACACTTGACATGTTAATTGGTAGATGTGGTGGTACAATCGGCGAGACAAGTGCGATTTGCATTCTTATCGGTGCAATTATATTGATTTTACTTGGTGTAATTGATCTTACTATACCAGGAGTTTATATTTTATCATTTGCTATTTTTATCATACTCTTTGGAGGACATGGATTTGATGCTACATTTTTAGTTGCACATCTTTGTGGTGGTGGTTTAATGCTTGGTGCATTTTTCATGGCGACAGATTATGTTACATCCCCAATCACACCTATGGGTAAGATTATATTTGGAATTTGTCTTGGCGTTCTTACTGGCGTTTTCAGAATCTTTGGAAATAGCGCAGAGGGTGTCAGCTATGCAATCATCTTTAGCAACTTGCTTGTTCCTCTCATTGAAAAGGTTACAGTGCCTAGAGCTTTTGGAGTTGTTAGGCCTAAGAAGGTTAAGGAGGTGAAGTCTAATGAATAAATTAGTTAAAGACGCACTCGTCCTTACTTGTATTACAGTTATCGCAGGCTTTGCACTTGGTCTTGTTTATGAGATTACAAAGGCACCTATAGCAAAGGCTGAAGAGGCTGCATTACAAAAAGCATATCAAACTGTTTTTGCAGAAGCTGATTCGTTTGAAGATTTAGATGGTTTTGATGCTGAAGCTGCAACTAAGGTGGTTAAAGATGCAGGCTATACAGATGATTCTATTGATAACTGCGTGCAAGCTCTTGATGCTTCAGGAAATCCTTTAGGATACGTAATCACTGTCACCACATCAGCAGGATACGGTGGCAACATTACATTTTCAGTTGGAATTACTAATGAAGGTGTAATTAACGGTTATTCAATCACAAGCATTTCGGAAACTGCCGGTCTTGGTATGAAGGCTAGAGATGAGGGTGAGGGAACATTCTCTTCACAATTCATTGATAGAAATGCTGAAATTTTTACAGTTACAAAAACTGGTGCACACGAATCAAATGAGATTGATGCCATTTCAGCAGCTACAATTACATCAAAAGCTGTTACAAATGGAGTTAATGCTGGTGTCACCTACTTTAATTCATTAGTAGGAGGTGCAGCAAATGAATAAGAATTTAGAAAGACTATATAACGGATTATGGAAAGAGAATCCTACCTTTGTATTAATGCTTGGTATGTGTCCTACTCTTGCGGTTACCACATCGGCTATTAATGGTATAGGAATGGGACTTTCTACAACAGTAGTACTTGTATTATCTAACATGATGATTTCAGCTCTAAGAAATCTGATTCCAGATAGAGTTAGAATGCCAGCCTTCATTGTTGTAGTTGCATCCTTCGTTACAATCGTACAGTTTTTGATGCAGGGATTTTTACCTTCTCTTTATACATCCCTTGGAATCTACATTCCACTTATTGTTGTAAACTGTATCATTTTAGGTCGTGCAGAAAGCTATGCATCTAAGAATCCTGTTATTCCATCTATGTTTGATGGTATAGGAATGGGACTTGGATTTACGGTTGGCTTGACACTTATCGGTATCGTCAGAGAAATCCTTGGAAATGGTTCTATATTTGATGTTGCTATTACTCCACTTAACGATTTCCATATCACATTGTTTGGGCTGGCACCTGGTGCATTTATTGTTTTAGGCTTTTTAGTTGCAATCATGAATGTGATTAGACGTAAGATGGAAGCGGCAGGAAAACCACTTCCAGAGGTTCAGGGATGTCTGGCAGGAGATTGCGCTGGTTGTACATTATCATCAGCATGTACAGGCAAATCACTTGTGCACAAGAAGGATGAGCTTCCACCAGTTAATCCTAAGGATGTTGCAAAGCCTGAACCTGTTCAAGCTACAGTTAGACAGACTGCAAATGCTAAGAATACTGAAGATGTGGAAAAATCAGGTTCTGATTCATCATATGCAGATGATGATATCGTAGGAAAGGAGGAGAAATAATGAGTTACGTTACAGGTTTGATTCTTTTACTTGTTGCCTCTGCGATTGTAAATAACGTTGTTCTTTCTCAGTTCCTTGGACTTTGTCCTTTCCTAGGTGTTTCAAAAAGAGTTGAAACAGCTGCAGGTATGGGTGGTGCTGTAATATTCGTAATTACAATAGCATCATTTGTGACTTCGCTTATTTACAAATTTATTTTAGCTCCAACAGGCTTTGAATACATGCAGACTATAGTATTCATTCTTGTTATTGCAGCTTTAGTTCAGTTTGTAGAAATGTTTCTTAAGAAGAGTGTACCATCACTTTATCAATCTCTTGGCGTTTATTTACCACTTATTACTACAAACTGTGCAGTTCTTGGAACCGCAATTAATAATGTTACTAACAATTATGATATTTTAGAATCAGTCATTAATGGTTTTGGTGTTGCTGTTGGTTTTACAATTGCAATAGTAATCATGGCTGGTATTCGTGAGAAAATTGAGTACAACGATATTCCTCAGAATTTCAAGGGTTCTGCTATTGTCCTTATTACTGCGGGACTTATGGCAATGGCCTTCCTTGGATTCTCTGGAGTAATATAAGGAGGTGCGCACATGAGTATAACAGGAATATTACTGGCAGCTGTTATTGTTGGCGCTACCGGTTGTATTATTGGATTTTTCCTTTGCTTTTCAGCTGAAAAATTTAAGGTAGAGGTTGATCCAAAAGAAGAGGCTGTACTTGGAGTTTTACCGGGAAATAACTGTGGCGGTTGTGGCTATGCTGGCTGTTCTGGACTGGCGGCTGCCATTGCTAAGGGAGAGGCACCTGTTAATCAGTGTCCTGTAGGTGGAGCTCCTGTGGCTTCTAAGATTTCAGAGATAATGGGAGTGGAGGCTGAAGTAGGAGTTCGCAAGGTAGCATTTGTAATGTGTCATGGTACTTGTGAAAACGCTACACAGCTTTATGACTATACAGGTGTTGAGGACTGTAGAGCGATGGCTTTTGTTCCAGGTGGTGGTCCAAAGGCTTGTTCCTATGGATGTATGGGCTTTGGATCTTGTGTAAAGGCTTGTCCTTTTGATGCTATTCACATTGTTGATGGTGTAGCATTAGTTGATAAGGAAGCTTGCAAAGCCTGTGGCAAATGTGTTGCTGCTTGCCCAAATCATCTTATTGAACTTATACCTTACGATTTTGGCCATGCTGTACGTTGTCATAACAATGACAAAGGTAAGGATGTAATGTCTGTATGTAAGGTGGGTTGCATTGGTTGTCATAAATGTGAAAAGGTCTGTGAAGCTGACGCTATTCATGTAGATGGTTTCTTCGCACATATTGACCAAGATAAATGTACAAGCTGCGGAAAATGCGCTGAAGCATGTCCACGTCATATAATTTTATAATAGTTTTCAGATTGCCTTCAGCCTATAGAAAGCTGGAGGCAATTTTTTTGGAAAAATATTGTCAAACTATCCTTGACATTTACCTATCTGAGACTTACTCTAATATTCGTTGATTAATTAAAACAAGGATTAATAATATAGGATAGGTGATTATAAATGAATGTTAAGGCTATTATTAAAGAGTTATGTGTACTTACTTTTGCAATTATTATTATTGGTGCAGGAGTTTTCTTTTTTCTAATGCCAAGTCATGCTGCGGTAAGTAGTATTTCTGGTTTTGCTATTGTGCTAAGTAATTTCATACCTTTTTCAGTTTCACAAATTACGATGGTTTTAAATGTAATATTGCTGATTATAGGCTTTATTACATGTGGTACAGAATTTGGTTATAAAACTGTATATACATCAATTTTACTTCCGGTTGTTATTGGTATATTTGAAAAGGCTCTTCCAAAATATACATCACTTACTGGTGATGCAGCACTTGATGTGGTTTGTTATATTTTTGTTGTAAGCATTGGTAGTGCAATTTTATTTAATAGGAATGCTTCATCAGGTGGACTTGATATTGTTGCAAAGATACTTAATAAATATTTACGTATAGATTTAGGCAAGGCTATGTCCATATCTGGAATGTGTATAGCCCTTTCATCAGCACTTGCTTATGATTCTAAAACAGTTATTCTTAGTGTTTTAGGAACATATTTAAATGGCATGGTTCTTGATCATTTTATTTTTGATCAAAAGCTTAAAAGAAGGGTTTGTATTGTTTCTCCTTATGAAGCACAGATAAGAGACTACATTTTGAACGACCTTCATAGCGGGGCTTCTGTGTACAAGGTTACTGGCGCCTATAGAATGGAAGAGCATGACGAAATCATCACAATAGTTGATAAAGGCGAGTTCCAAAAACTTATGGCATTTATTGATAAGGTTGACCCAAAAGCCTTTGTTACAGTGTATAAGGTCAGTGATATGCAATACCAATCAAAGAATATGCCGGAGCGAGTTTTTTAATTATAGATGTAAGGTAAGACTTGATACGACGTGGTGTTAGTGGTATGATTAGACGGATTATATACGGAGAATACTAATACTATGTATGGAGTAGATTTTACTAAAAAAAAGCGAGTTATAATTAAGGTCGGTTCATCTACCATTACCCACGAGGCTACAGGTAATATCGATTATACTAAGCTGGAGAGACTTGTTAGACAGCTGTGCGATTTAAGGGCGCAGGGGAAGGATGTTTGTCTAGTGTCTTCTGGTGCTATTGCTGTGGGAAGATATGCAATAGGTCTTAAGGAAAGACCAAGCGATTTGGCTACTAAACAGGCGTGTGCATCTATAGGACAGGCCTTTTTAATGTCTGTCTATCAGAAGCTGTTTTCAGAGTACAATCAAAAGGCTGGCCAGATTCTTATGACGAAGAAGACTATGACAGACCCAGAGTCCAGAGAGAATGCGAGAAATACCTTCGAGGAGCTATTTAGGTTAGGTGTTATTCCTGTTGTTAATGAGAATGATACTGTTGCTACACATGAGATTCAGTTTGGAGATAATGATTCTCTTTCTGCTATTGTTACAGCTTTAGTAAAGGCTGATGCTTTAGTGCTTCTCTCTGATATAGATGGGCTTTATACAGATGACCCAAGTGCTAACCCGGATGCTGAGTTTGTTCCTGTTGTTTCAGATATTGATGCTGTAGCAGATATGGCTAGTGGTGAAAGCACTTCAAATGTAGGTACAGGCGGTATGACTGCCAAGCTTCGAGCAGCACAGATTGCCACATATTCCGGAGCAGATATGGTTATTACAAACGGCAAGCATATTGGAAATATTCACCGTATTTTTGAAAATAAAGATAAGGGCACGCTCTTTGTTGCAAATAAGAGAGATGATGTCCATGTATTAGATTTGTTAGAGGATTAATTATGATTACAGAAAAAGATATTGCAAGAATAAATGAGCTTTACCATAAGAGCAAGGGGGAAGGCCTTACTGACGAAGAGAAGGAAGAACAGGCTAAGCTTAGAAAGGATTATATCGCAGCTATTAGAGGCAATATTAGAGCGCAGCTTAATAATATAGACATTGTTGATGAAAAGGGTAATATAGAAAATCTTGGCGAAAAGTATGGAAATAAATCAAAATAAAGATTTAAGGAATATTCATAAACAGCTTAGAAATGATATGTCTGCTACAGAGCATAAGCTTAAATCAGCAGATATTGTAAAGAATACTTTGGCTCTTTTAGAAT
>JAGBJE010000165.1 GCA_017934625.1 Pseudobutyrivibrio sp.
ATGGTAGGTGGCGGCTCACCGGCACTGCTTCGATCAGTTCAGCAAAAGCTTATCTCATCAGGAAAGATTGAATATTTTAATAGCCCTGACCATGACACAACCCTTACTAATATAGCTTCTGGCAAAGGCATCTGCCTGGCTCCCGGCTTCCTAAATGACCATAGCGGTCAGTTTGCTTGGATTCCTTATGACTCCGATGATACTTTTTCTTGTGTATTGTGCACTCATAAGGCAGATCAACGTGAGAGTCTTGATGCTTTTATTAAAGTATTACAGAGACTATACCATGAAGCTGTTGCCTTTCCTCTGTAAATAACAATATTTATAAGCACTTCTTTGCCACAGTATTGGGGCCGGTGCGGTGTAGTCCTGAAGGACAAGCCTGCCACCTAGTCTTAACCCCTCTTTACATTTCCATTCCTAGTAAGTATTATATTCATTGCGATTTTATATAATTAAATCGTAATATCATTATAGAAAGAACTTATCAATTTAAGCTATGAATACAAATATTAAAGGAATTATTTTTACTATACTTGGAGCTGCATGCTGGGGACTTTCTGGAACCATGGGTCAGTACCTATTCGATGTCCAACAGATGGACAGTAGATGGCTTGTGCCAATAAGACTTGGACTTTCAGGAATACTGATTCTTGCCTATTGCATAATCAAACATAAAGATACTGTAATCAAACCATGGAAATCAAAAGAAATGGCTTTTTGGATGCTGGTTTATGGAATCGCAGGTGTAAGTACCTGTCAGTTTCTGTATTTCCTCACAATCGAGCTTTCCAATGCTGCCATAGGTACAATCATGCAGGATCTTGCTCCTATTTTCATACTTCTTGTTACATGTATTAGTATGAAAAGAGCACCGAAGATATCAGAAATAATATCCATTGCCCTTGCTATATCAGGTGTATTCCTTTTGACAACTCATGGAAATATTGCTCATCTTTCAATGCCTGTATCTGCTCTATTTGCAGGTGTTGGCAGCGCATTTTGTGTGATGATTTACAATGTTCTTGCTGAAAAGATAACCAAAGAAATCCCTGTTATTGTTGCACAGGGATGGTCATTTTTATTTGGTGGAATTCTTTTAGGACTTGCTTTTAAGATATGGCAAATACACTATGTTCCAAATATTTATGGAATATTGGGAATTGCATTTGTGGTAGTCGTTGGAAATATCTGCGCGTTTACTCTTTATATAAGCGGTGTATCTATAATCGGGCCTCAAAAGGCAATTCTTTACAGCTTTGCGGAGCCTATAACTGCGGCGCTCCTATCTACTTTTGTACTTAAAAGCAAATTTACAATATACGACGCTGCAGGTTTCGGACTCATATTTTTGATGCTTTGGATGATTACATTTTCAAAAGAAAATAATAAATAGCATTATTCATTTTCTCACCTATGATTCATTTACCAGCTTTCCAGTCATATGAACTGGGGTAAGCTCTAGGCATTGGACTCTTGCCAGGTTATTTTTAAGCTCCTTTGCAAGATACTCCTTGTCATCAGTAAATTTCTCAACCAGGTGTGAGCAGATTTTGATTGCCGTCGCTTCATCCTCAACAAGCTTTATTTCACCAAACACAATAACGCTTTTAATATTTAATGCCCAATCACCTGGCTTTTTGTAGCCTTTATCATAGACACAGAAGCTAGCTTTGCTATTGGCCTTTATTGCATCAATCTTGTGGCCTTCCCTTGCTCCATGGAAATAGATTTTGCCATCCTCTTCACAGTACCACTGATTTATAGGCATGCCGTAAGGATAGCCATCTTCTCCTATCAGTGACAACACTCCCCTAGGTTCATTCTTTAATACCTCAATACACTCTTCCTCAGATAATTGCTGCTTAAAGCGTCTCATTTTTCTAAACATAGCTTATTCCTTTCCAAGTAACTTCAGTCCAACAATTCCAACTACGATTAGGATAACACAAATAACCTGTGGGACTGTAAGCTTTTCGTTAAATAAAAATACACCTAAAACAGATGTACCTATTATACCAAAGCCTGTCCACATGGCATATGCTGTTCCAAGGGGCAGCTGCTTTAATGCAAGTGACAAAAATACCGCACTAAGAATATATCCCACCACTGTAATAATTGATGGAACAAGCACACTAAAGCCATCCGAATACTTCATTGCTATAGCCCAACTCACCTCAAAAATTGCCGCAAACAACAAAAAAATCCAATGCATAATAATCCTCCATTCTTATACTCAAAATAAAAAACGCCAACCATGCATCTGCTCAGACCTAACGATGCAAGGCTGACGGTATTCCCACTACTCGGTAGCAGTGGGCGTCAAATATTCTTTCTATATAATAAATATTTGTAGTTAATTATTCAAGATAATTTGTTATTTCTTTGCAATAGGATATTTTTCTATATCATTTTCTTCCTTTTGGATTCGAAGTATATCCTGCCATGCTTCTTCATCAATTTCTCTTCCGGCAAATTGTTTATTGCGGTCTGACTCTGTGATTTCTCTAATTACACGGCATGGATTTCCGGCTGCCACAGTCCATGCAGGAATATCCTTGGTAACAACAGATCCGGCGCCAATTACGGTATTATCTCCTATAGTTACTCCTGGGCAGATTACCACATTTCCACCAATCCAGACGTTATTTCCAATAGTTACATCTATTCCATATTCATACAAAGTATTCCTGGTAGCTGGATGAACTGGATGACCTGCTGTATAGATTGCCACATTTGGAGCAAGCTGCACATTATCACCGATTCTGATTCTGCCTACATCTAGCATGGTACAGTTGTAGTTTGCAAAAAAGTTCTTTCCTACTTCTATGTGTGAGCCATAATCACAATAAAATGGCGGATTGATAAAAGTATCACTATCAGACTTGCCAAGAAGCTCCTTAACAATTTCTTTTATTGCATCAAAATCAGCTCTATCAACAGTATTCAATTTTTGAGTGAGGCGCCTTGCTATCTTCTGCTCCTCAAACACTTCATCATCTGATATATATACTAGTTCCTTATCTCTTCTTTCAACATTACTCATTTTCATAGAATTTGTATCCCTTTTCTTACTAATATTAGATTCCCATTTCACCTTTCAAATGTGAATAAAGATATGCAGGCGACCACTTTAGATTCACTGGTGTAACCATAGCCTTGAAAGCTACAGGCGGTGCCTGTGTTCCCTTATATGCATCCAAAAAATCATCTAAATTATCGCTAGTGAACCCATCAAAGATTAAAAGCTCAGATATGTTTTCATCACAATCCATACCTGGCTTTGCGGTCTTACTGGAATCTACTAAATGCTCTATAGATTTGTGAATATCCTCATTATCTATATTCACAATCTCCGCTCCAATTGCTCGGCAGGCTCTTACCACAGCCCCC
>JAGBJE010000166.1 GCA_017934625.1 Pseudobutyrivibrio sp.
CATCTCAACGAAATCAGAACCTGATATAGAGAAGAATGGAACTCCGGCCTCGCCTGCAATAGCCTTAGCCAGAAGAGTCTTACCTGTTCCTGGAGGGCCTACAAGAATAACCCCCTTAGGGATGCGTGCGCCCAGACGTGTATACTTGGCCGGATCCTTAAGGAAATCAACCAGCTCTTCCACTTCTTCCTTTTCTTCCTTAAGACCTGCCACATCATCAAATGTGGTATTGATATCTTCCTTGGAAGTCATCTTGGCACGGCTCTTGCCGAAGTTCATCATTCTAGCATTAGCTCCGCCACCGCCGTTTCCTACGTTCTGCGAATTCATCAGAATCATAAACAGAATAAATACCGCACCAAGCACAACAAGCATCGGTAGCAAATCTGAAATCCAGCTATCATGAGGAACATCAGAAAGTGTGTAGGTAATCTTTGCATCCTCTAGCATGGTCTCTATTTCTTTAACATCCGATACATATAGCTTAACTGTTGTTCCGTCCGAAAGCTTGATGTTAGCCGCACCTGTAGGCACCTGCTCGTTCTGCACGATGTTAACAGAATTAACCTCACCCTGCTTAATTGCGCTCTTAAACTTTGCCATCGTATATGTCGCTGTTGCTTTTCCCATACTGGTATACAAAATTGCCAGCACTACCACTACAAAAATGGCATAGATAATCATTCCTGAAGCTCTAGTTTTCTTCAAATTTACCTCCTAGTCTAATTCAACTACTCCGATGTATGGAAGATTGCGATACTTCTGGTCATAATCAAGTCCGTAACCAACTACAAACTGATCTGGAATAGTGAAGCCTGTGTAATCTACGTGTACATCTACCTCTCTGCGGTCTGGCTTATCAAGCATTGTAACCATGCGAACTGATTTAGCCCCGCGATCCTTGAAATACTGTCCAAGGAAATTAAGTGTATTACCACTATCTATAATATCCTCAACTATAATGACATTCTGTCCAGTTGGGTCTAGGTCTAACTCTTTCTTAATCTTAACTACACCTGACGATACTGTACCGCCATCATAGCTGGATGTAGCCATAAAATCGATAATAACAGGAACTGTGATACGCTTTGCAAGCTCACACGCAAAAAATGATGCTCCCTTTAAGATACATACTAAAAATACTGATTCGCCTTCATAGTCCTTACTAATCTGTGCACCTAGTTCTGCGATTCTTGCAGCCAATTCGTCCTCTGGTAACAGAACTCTAATGTTCTCACTCATTTTGTTCTTCCTCCGTGTAACTTATCTCTAATACTCGAGTGGTATTTGTAGAAATCTTGTAATATTCGCTAACTCTATGGCCTACCACCCACATAACGTGATTGCCATCACACACAAGAGGCACCGTATCGCGCATGTGTCTTGGTATCTTCTCATCTACAAAATAATCTTGAATTGACTTGCGATTTCCATCAGAATCGATGACAAGATAATCCCCTTCAGCCCTAGTTCTTATTACAACATTAGCCATTATTCTATCACAATCAAACCATTTCGTATAGGTTTCTTTAGGGTAATTCATGCCATTTTCATAGGCAAATTCCCTATACTCAAACCTAGGATTAACTTTCCTGGCTTCCGATTCCTCTTTGTCAATCACATACAGCTTTTCGTAAGAAATAATAAGAGTTTTCTTGTACGGAAGCTGAATTTGGCGTTCTCCATCCTCATTTAGCAAATCGAGGATTGATTCTATATGTACTGCTGACACATCCTTCTGATAAGGCATAAAGCTGCTTAAATACTCCTTTAGAGCTTGGCTTGCGATTACCCTAGGCGCAGTAGATATAGCTCGCTTTCTAAGGGAGCCATCCTCTTCCTTAGCCATCTGCAGCAATCCCTTCGCCTCAAATGATATGTAATCTGCCACCTGAGACAGCCTTTCTGTCATATCAAAGATGTGCTCTAAGGCTTTGTCATTTATAAGATTTAACTCAGGCATGATATTGTGTCTGATTCTGTTTCTATCATAATCCACCTGTTGATTAGTGGCATCGATGCAATATGCTATTTCGTTTGATTCTAAAAACTCTAAAATGTCCTTCTTAGAAACAGTAAGTAGTGGTCTGATTATCCCGTCCCTTACCGGAGCAATGCCACACATACCATCTAGCCCCGTACCTCTTGCCATGTGAAACAGCACCGTCTCAGCGTTATCATCTGCATTGTGAGCTACAGCGATCTTAACACTTAGACCTTTATCCTTCAGTCCTCTTGCAGCATCCTCAAACGCCTCGTATCTAGCAATTCTAGCCTCTTCCTCTATGGACCTGCCACTGGCACTTGCAAGGGCCGGAATATCGATTCTAGTGGCCTTAAGTGGCACATCAAATTCCTGACAAAGCTTTCTAACATATTCCTCATCCTCATCAGCATCAACACCGCGAATCATATGATTGATATGTACAGCCTCTATGGTAAGATTGTATTCTGATTTTAGTGCTAAAAGTACAAAAAAGAGGCACACGGAATCTGGCCCACCTGACAGGCCAAGCACTACTCCATCGCCTCTATTTAGCATATTGTATTTTTCAATATATTCGTTAATTTTCTTTTTCTTTAAAAATGATCCAATTGTCATGTGTTAATCCAAGCTTCTCAGATGCTTCTTTTTCTATATATTCGTCACTGCCGACGTATTCTTCATCTTCTTTTAATTTATCCTGCTTTTGTTTAGCAGATTCAAGCTCTTTTTCAAGGCTTTCTTCTGTCCTCTTGTAATCCTGGTTCTTACGGTAAAGATTAACCATCTGGACAGTCATAGCCCCTATCATGAAAAGCATAATAATTGCTACGTATATTCTACCTGTAGAGGTTTTCTTTCTTCGACGAACTCTTCTTCCTTTTTTAGACATACTTGAATAGCTCCGCTGCAGCGTCCTTTTTCGTGGTTTCCTGAATATCTAATACTTCTACCTTAACATTCTTGTTACCAAATGCTATTTCAATTATATCACCAATCTTAACATCAGTGGAAGCTTTCGCAATTTTTCCATTAATTTGTACTCTGCCGCTGTCGCAGGCTTCATTAGCAACGGTGCGACGCTTGATAAGACGGCTGACCTTTAAATATTTATCTAATCTCATTTTATCACCTCATCAGTCAGCTAAAGCTGACAGCTTCCCCTCGAGGGGAAGCCTTTAAAAAAGGGGTTCGGCATAGCCGAACCCCACCATCATCCAATCTAGAAAATGATACTAGTTGATAGCATCCTTAAGAGCCTTACCAGCCTTAAACTTAGGAGCCTTAGATGCAGGAATCTTCATCTCTGCGCCTGTCTGTGGGTTTCTACCTGTACGAGCTGCTCTTGCAGATACTTCAAAAGTACCAAAACCTACAAGCTGAATCTTCTCCCCCTTCTTAAGCTCTTCAGCAACAACCTCTGTAAATGCCTTAACAGAAGCTTCTGCGTCCTTCTTAGAAATGTTAGCCTTGCTAGCGATAGCTGCTACTAATTCTGTCTTGTTCATTACTATTCCTCCTCGAGAATTTAATTTAAATTTTATAGTTGGAAAATCCCCTAACTACAATATCCTTTATAATTGTTTTAACATAGCATGTCAACATTAAAACCTTAAAAAATCCCGATTTTATAAGGTTTTTATGGATTATTACAAATTTTTTGCGCAATTTTTAAACATTATTACTATTTACAAACCCTTGATTTTTCGGGAAGTTCACATATTTTTCACATCTTAGCTAATTCATAAGATTGCTGATTAGGTCTGAAATTGTGGATAAATAATCAACTTCGTAATCGTAATTGTCTTTTAAAGTGCTTCCAGCAGTTTCTTTTTCAGCCGAACCACTTCCATTTTCCGAGGTACTTGTTGTAGAATTTGTAACCTGATTTGAGGTGTCTGTCTCCTCATTATTTTCCGTGTTATCCACCGTTTGATTAGATGACTGTTCACTAGTTTCACCCGTATCAGATTCCATAGCAAGGGTAATGGTAGCCGATTCTGAATTAACCACAAGTGTTTTATTCCATGACGTATAGCCATCACACTGTACCACCAGTTTGTGAGAGCCATATTGTACATTTTGCGGCTCTGTAACATCTACTTGTTTACCATCCAGGAATACATAGGTATCTGGCACTGTAACAAGGAATGTGAGCATGCAGAAGGATGGTCCTTCGCCCTTTAATTCCTCTAAATCTATAACCGTAGTGCCATTTCTTAAGACCTGATATTCTCCTGAGCCTCCCCAGCCATTATTTGCCACAGTAACATTATATGTACCCTCTGGCACCTCTATAAGCTCCTCATTATAAACAGTAGATACTATCTTCTTTCCGATAAAAATCATACTGCCGTCAAATAAAGAGGTGTTTGTAAGCTTTAAATAGCCATGTCCAGTGGTAACTGCAATGGATATAACGTTTTTATCCTGGCCTACAACCGTGATAATATCATCTTTGCCTATATCGGAAGCCTGTATCTTAAGGTTGTCCGAATAAACCTTTGTTGTATCTGTAAGCTTATAATTATGGCCATCTATGGTGATAAGATTGCGTTCAGGCTCCAGCTTATATTTGGAAATATCATCATAAATCCATACATCCCCGCTCTTTTGAACTGATTCTAAAGCTCCAGATGCAGGCAGAAAATCTCCAATCGTAACTACTGTACCGTTTGTAAAGCTAGCCCACACACTGCTTGTACCAAACTTGTCCAAAAACCTGGTGGTCATGTTGTAGTTGTACCTAATCTGCTTATCCTCATCCAAGGAATACAAGGATATGGTCTCGTCCGTCATATTAAGATTCTCGACGATGTAAAGAGGTGACTCTACTATCTCCTCTTCCTCTGGAGAAGCTTCCTTATCCTGATTCTCCACATTTGCAGAATCCTGCTTTAAAGCAGAGCCAGTATGATTGGTGACAGTAGCATTGTTAGGATGCCTACCACATCCTGAAAGTGCCAGCATCCCCACTGTCATTAGCATTATTAAATTGATTGTTTTGTGTGTAAAAATCCCTTCCATATACACTATTGTAGCATATCTTTAACTCGATTTAGCAAATAATCTCTATCATTACACTCTGGATTATCCACAACCTCGTCAAAAACAGCCTTTAAAATCTCCCCGATACGCTGTCCCTGTGGGACTCCCATATCAATTAAGTCCTTACCGTTTATCTTTAAATCCTTTATTTTAAGGCAATCACCTGCTGCAACTATAGCCCTATACATCTGCTCCAGCTCATCGATGTATGCAAGCTTTTCTTCCCTGTGATACATGCTCTGAGCCATTGTATCTGCACGCTTAACAGCCAGTAAATCATCAAAGTTTTCCTGCCCTACCCTGATAATCATTCTGCGGACATTACGCTCTGTTATTTCAGGTCTGTCATCATGGTTCTTTACCAGATTGCAAACCTTATCTGTTGTATCATTATCAAACTTGAGGCGCCTAAGCACATCACGTGCCATTTCAGCACCCTTTACAGGATGCAGCTTAAAATGATTTTGTCCCTTATCATCGGTAGTCTTGCAGGCAGGCTTTGCAATGTCATGAAGCATCATTGTAAGACGAATCACCTTATCTGCTGGAGATAGCTCCATTGCCTTAATGGCGTGCTCTCCGACTGTGTACATGTGATGCTTGTTAATCTGATCGCATTCCATCATTACATTAAGCTCTGGGAAGAACACCTTAGAAAGCCCTGTGTTATAGACCTCTCTAAGCCTTTCGGGATGGTCCGATGTAACCAGCTTCACCATCTCCACCTGGATTCGCTCAGCACTGATTCTATCTAAAGTAGGTGCAAGCTCACAGATAGCATTGTAGGTCTCTGGCTCTATCTCAAAACCCAGCTGAGCTGAGAATCTAAGAGCACGCAGCATACGAAGAGCATCTTCTGTGAAACGCTCTGTAGGATTACCTACTGCACGTATGATTCCTGCATCCAAATCATCCTTACCACCAAACAAATCTACCAAGCCCCTGCTATCGTTATAGGCCATGGCATTAATGGTGAAATCACGTCTCTTAAGGTCTTCCTCCAAAGAAGCTGTAAATGTGACTTCCTTTGGGTGGCGGCCATCCTCGTATTTGCCATCTACACGATATGTGGTAACCTCGTAGCCAACGCCGTGAAGCAGCACTGTAACTGTGCCATGCTCTATTCCTGTATCAAAAGTCCTATCAAAATAAGACTTTACCGTTTCTGGCAAAGCCGATGTTGTAATGTCCCAATCATGTGGAACTTTCCCTAGAATGCAGTCACGGACACAGCCGCCTACTGCATAGGCTTCGTGTCCGTTAGATTCTAAAATATTTATTATTTTTGAAACGTCTGCTGGTAAATTCATATTAATAAGCTTTACCCCAATATACTAATTTCTTAGCTGGCTTACCACAGCATGCGCATACATCAGAAATGTGCTCCTGATCGTTAAATGGCATACAACGGCTAGTTACAGCTAAATCCTCTTTAATCTTGTCCTCGCAAGCTACATCGCCGCACCACATTGCACGAATGAAGCCTGGCTTATTGTTAGCAATCTCTGTAAACTCAGCGTAGTTGTGAGCATCCCAGATGTGGCTATCACGGTGAGCCTTGGCGCGCTCAAACATATCCTTCTGGATAGTCTCAAGAAGCTCAGCTACCTTAGCCTCAACCTGATCAAGTGGGCACTCGATCTTTTCACGTGTATCACGGCGAACAAGTACGCACTTGCCAGCCTC
>JAGBJE010000167.1 GCA_017934625.1 Pseudobutyrivibrio sp.
ACCTGTCCCTTGCCACCATCCATCATGATGATATCCGGGAATTTGGTAAAGCTGTCTTCTATTACGCCACCGTTTTCTTCCAGCTCCTCTATACCGTGTGAAAAACGCCTTGTAAGGACCTCATGCATAGAAGCGTAATCATTTGGACCCTCCACAGTTTTAATCTTGAATTTGCGGTAATCTGAGCGTTTAGGCTTGCCCTTTTCAAACACAACCATTGAGCCAACTGATTGAAAGCCAGATATGTTAGATATATCATATGCCTCCATACGGCTAGCCCCTGGAAGATTAAGTATGTCAGCAATTTCTTTCATTGCGCCAATAGTACGACCTTCTTCTTTTTTGATTTTTTCTCTATCCTGGTCTAGTACCATCTGGGCATTTTTTGCAGCAAGCTCTACCAGCTTATGCTTTGTTCCAGCCTTCGGTGTCTTAAGATAGACTCTAGCTCCCTTTTTATTAGTAAGCCATGTTTCGATAAGCCCCGCCGATTCCATTTCAAATTGGACAAATATCTCCTTTGGAATGAATGGTGTACCAGTGTAATAATCCTTGAGGAAATATTCTAGCAAATCCTCATCTGTGTCATCCACTCTCACGTTAATAAAGAAATGCTCTCTGCCTATCATCTTACCACCACGGATAAAGAACACCTGCACAACTGCATCCTCATTACCCTTGGCCATAGCGATGATATCTCTATCCTCACCATCCAGCTGTGTGGCCTTCTGTCTGCCGGCACAAGCTTTTACTGATTCAATCAAATCTCTGTAAATTACAGCCTTCTCGAAATCCATTTTCTCTGAGGCCTTAAGCATTTTTTCCTTAAGGTCTTTTATGGTATCAAAATAATCTCCATTAAGGAAATCGATAACCTTATCTACGTTTTTACGATATTCATCCTCAGGAACATTTCCCTGGCATGGTCCTAAGCACTGACCAATATGATAATTAAGGCATGGTCTGTTCTTGCCAAAATTCTCTGGCAGCTTTTGATTACAGGTGCGAATTTTATATAGCTTTTGAACTAAATCTATGGTGTCATGAACTGCCCCGGCAGATGTAAACGGGCCAAAGAATTTGCTACCATTCTTTTTTATTTTTCTTGAAAAAAGAACTCTTGGATATGCCTCTTGAAGAGTGACTTCTATGTATGGATATGTTTTATCATCTCTAAGCATGGTGTTGTACTTAGGACGATATTCTTTTATGAGATTGCATTCTAAAATAAGAGCCTCAAGCTCAGAATCTGTGACAATGAATTCGAAGTAATCGATGTTTGCCACCATCTGCTTTTTCTTGAGCCCCTCATCATGGCTAGGCTGGAAGTACTGTCTCACCCTGTGACGTAAGGACAGTGCCTTTCCTACATATATGATTTCGTCGTTTTTCCCATGCATTAGATAAACTCCCGGTTGGTCCGGGAGTTTACTAAGGTCTTCTTCAGTTACCATAAATTACTCATCAAAAATGTTATCTGTTACAAGATTATTAGGATCATCTGCAAGTTCCTTTGAAGAATCATTTGATTCAAAAAAGCTACTCTTTTCATCCTTCTTTTCCTCAGGCTCAGGTATTCCCTTAATCTCTCTAAAGATTTTCATGAATTCCTTACCTGTAATTGTCTCATGTTCAAACAGATAATCGGAAATCTTATCCAGGCTTTCCATATTCTCTGTAAGAAGCTCTTTAGCCTTTGCATATGCATTTGTAATCATAGCAAGGACTTCATCATCAATCTGGCCTGCTGTGTTCTCACCACAGATAAGAGATGCTCTTCCATCAAGATACTGGCTCTCTACTGTTGCAAGTCCCATCATGCCAAACTTATCTGACATACCAAAGCGTGTTACCATGGCTCTTGCAATCTTTGTAGCCTGCTCTATATCGTTGGCTGCACCTGATGTATATGTGCCAAACTTAATATCCTCAGCAGCACGACCGCCCATGTATGTAACAATCTTTGCTATCAGCTCATCCTTTGTCTCAAGGAACTTCTCCTCCTCAGGTGTCTGAAGAGTGTATCCAAGTGCTCCCATTGTACGAGGAACAATTGTGATCTTCTGAACTGGTTCAGCATCCTTCTGAAGCGCTGAAACAAGTGCGTGTCCAACCTCGTGATAAGAAACAATCTTACGTTCCTTCTCACTCATGGCTCTATCCTTCTTTTCCTTACCACCAACTGCAACAAGCTCAAAAGCTTCGAATAAATCCTTCTGAGTAACATATTTTCTCTTAGCCTTAACAGCAAGGATTGCAGCTTCATTGATGATATTGGCAAGGTCAGAACCTACAAGACCAACTGATGCAAGTGCAAGTGCATCTAAATCAACTGATTCATCCATCTTAACATCCTTGGCATGAACCTTAAGGATTTCAAGACGGCCCTTCTGGTCTGGTCTATCTACAATGATGCGTCTATCGAAACGGCCTGGTCTAAGAAGCGCCTTATCAAGCACCTCAGGTCGGTTAGTAGCCGCGAGGATAAGTAGACCCTTGTTAGAATCAAAACCATCCATCTCTGAAAGAAGCTGGTTAAGTGTCTGCTCACGCTCATCATTGCCACCGCCATAATGGGCATCACGGCTCTTACCAATGGCATCAATCTCATCGATAAACACGATACATGGTGCAACCTTCTGTGCCTCCTTGAAAAGGTCACGCACACGAGAAGCACCTACACCAACGAACATCTCTACGAAATCTGAACCTGCAAGTGAGAAGAATGGAACCCCAGCTTCACCGGCAACAGCCTTGGCAAGAAGTGTCTTACCTGTTCCTGGAGGGCCTACTAAAAGAGCACCCTTAGGAAGCTTAGCACCGATTTCTGTATATTTCTTAGGATTGTGTAGGAAATCTACCATCTCCTGAACTGATTCCTTAGCTTCGTCCTGTCCGGCAACATCCTTAAAGGTGATACCTGTTGCACGCTCCATGTTATAGAGCTTAGCGTTAGATTTGCCAACACCCATAGGACCTCCGCCCATCTTCTTCATGAAGAAGCCTAAGAGTACCCATAAAAGTACTAGAGGAAGTACAAATGAAAGTACGTTGTAGATGATGGCTGCTGTGGAATCTGCAATAGTTCCCTTTATATCTACCCCATGAGCCTTGAGTAATGGAAGTAAATCATCATCCCTGATATAAGCAGTATAAAGCTTAGTCTGTACAGTCTGGCCTGCACTCTCGTATATCTGATTAAGCTTCTTTGACTCCTCATCCTCAGATTCGTAGGTCTCGCCTTCCTTTAAAGTGATGTTGATTACATCATCCTTAAAATTAACCTCAGAAACCTTGTCCTCTTCAACAAGAGTTAAAAACTCTGTGTAAGTAATCTCCTGATTAGTTGTGGCGCTGGCCCCCTTATACATCATACTTGTAAAAAATAACGCTACGAGTACCAATATTCCTAATGTATAAAAAGGCTGACGATTATTTTTCTTGTCTCCACCGTTTTGGTTATTATTGTTTTCGTTCACATCTGCCTCCGATTAAACTAAAATTTCATCTTCTAATTTATCATAAATAGGTGAAAAAGTAATGGTTTTAATAAAAATTTTATACATATAAATATAGATTCCTGCTTTATTTAAAAACAGGAATCTATTTATTAGTTAAATTATTTACTTTGATAAGATTTCAGTATCATTTGTAAATTCTGTTCCAGATACCTCTTCAAATTTATGAAGCAGGTCTTCAATGGTAAGATTCTTCTTTTCTTCGCCGCTGATGTTAAGAATCACCCTACCTTCATTCATCATGATAAGACGATTACCATAATTTATAGCATCACGCATGTTATGAGTAACCATCATGGCTGTAAGATTGTGCTCCTTAATAAGCATGTCTGTGATTTCAAGAACCTTAGAGGCAGTCTTTGGGTCAAGTGCAGCTGTATGCTCATCTAAAAGAAGGAGCTTTGGCTTTTGAATTGTTGCCATGAGAAGTGTAAGCGCCTGGCGTTGTCCTCCTGAAAGCAAGCCTACCTTTGCCGTGAGTCTGTCTTCAAGTCCCAAATCAAGCTCTTTAAGCATCTCGTGATACTTAGCCCTCTCACTCTTAGTAACACCCCAGCCAAGGCCTCTTATTTTGCCTCTACGAGCTGCTAAGGCCATGTTCTCATCTATCTGCATGTTTGCAGCTGTTCCGGTCATTGGATCCTGGAATACACGGCCTAAGTACTTAGCACGCTTGTGCTCTGGAAGTCCTGTAACATCTATTCCATCAATCTCAATCTTTCCTCCATCTACTGGCCACACGCCAGCAACAGCATTAAGAAATGTAGATTTACCAGCACCGTTTCCACCAATTACAGTACAGAATTCCCCTTCTTCAAGGTTAAGTGTTGCTCCATTTAAAGCTACCTTTTCATTAATTGTGCCTGGATTAAAGGTCTTTTGTAGGTTGAAAGCATTAAGCATTGGCCTTTCCTCCTCTCTTTGCAGCTTTAGAAAATGAGCTATTTGCCTTGTTCTTTAGATATGGTACTGCAAGGAAAATCGCTACTATGATAGCTGTGAATAATTTCATGTCGTTAGCTGGCATTTTTAGCCAAAGTACTATTGCGATAAAGATGTAATAAAGAATTCCACCCATTACCACAAAGGCAAGTGAAAGTGCAAAGTTTGACTTCTTTTTAAACAATGCCTGGCACAGCACATCTCCTATGATGATTGATGCCAATCCTATTACGATTGCACCACGTCCCATATTTACATCTGCATTTCCATTAAACTGAGCAAATAAAGCTCCAGCAAAAGCAACAATCGCATTAGAGATTACAAGGCCAAATGCCTTCATTACATTTACGCTGATTCCCTGAGCCTTAGCCATAGCAGGGTTTGTTCCTGTGGCACGAATAGCAGAACCCATCTCTGTTCCAAAATACCAGTACATCACAGCAATAATAATTACTGCAATAACAAGAACTGTAATCAATGCATCATTCTTGTATCTTAGTGAAACGGCCAGATTGTACTTATCTACAGAGATTGGTGTATTTGGCTGGTTCTTAGCTATTCTTAGATTAATAGAATACAGGGCAAGCTGGGTAAGGATACCAGCCAAAATATCCGGTATTCCAAAAACAGTATGAAGCACACCTGTAATAAAGCCTGCAAGCGCACCTGCTACGAATGCAAGTAATAGTGCAAGCACCCATGAATGGCCTGAGATGATTACCATCGCTGCCACAGCTCCACCTGTAGCGAATGAACCATCTACAGACAAATCTGCAAAGTTTAATAATTTAAATGTAATATAAATTCCTAGTGCCATAATTCCGTAGATAATTCCCTGCGCTACGGTACCTGGCATTCCTGCTATTAATGTTTCAATTCCCATATTTAACTCCAAAGAGCAAGGTCCAAAAATCTGACCTTGCCCACTTATATTTTTATTTTATTGCAATTTCTTTTATTCAGCGTCTTCCATTTCGATTGCAACGTAATCATCTGGAAGTGTAATTCCAAGCTTTTCAGCTATTACAGGATTGTATTCCTTTGTGAATTTTGTAGCATACTGAATCTCATATGTTGCAGGATCCTGTCCATTAACAAGAATTTCGTATGCCATAAGACCTGCTGCGTATCCAATGTCATAATATGAAATTGAAAGTGTTGCAATACCACAGCCCTTACAAATTCCTTCTTCACCTGCGATAATAGGAACTCCTGCTGTAACTGCTACGTTATTAATTGTCTCTGCACAGCTAGCTGCTACGTTATCAGTAGGTACGTAGATAACATCGCTTTCTCCACATGCTGTCTGAACTACTGTAGCTACATCTGCTGAATCAGAAAATGTGTAAGCTGTTACATTATATCCATAATCTTCAAGATATTCTGTAATCTGATTAGCCTGATATAATGAATTGTCCTCACCAGAGCAATAAATAATTCCTACTTCTTTAGCATCTGGGAAAAGCTCATTCAACATCTCGGCCTGTCCATCAAGTGGAGCTAAATCAGAAGTACCTGTTACGTTGATTCCTGTTGTTCCATTCCAATCCTTAATTCCAAGGGCTGTTCCGTAATCTGTGATAGATGTGGCTACGATTGGAATAGAATTAGTAGCTGTTGAACTAGCCTGCATAGCTGGTGTAGCGTTGGCCATAATCAAATCTACATTATCTGATACAAATGAGTTTGCAATTGTTGCACATGTAGCTGTATCACCTGATGCATTCTGAACATTAACCTCTACCTTATCACCAAGCTTTTCCTTAAGTGCATCTGTAAAACCTTCTGTAGCTGTATCTAATGCTGGATGCTGTACAAGCTGGATAACGCCTACATTGTATGTTTTTGAATCATCTACTGCCCCTTCTGTAGTTTCTGTTGTTGCGGTAGCTGATTCTTTTTCTTTAGCTGCATCTGTTCCACAGGCAACAAGTGACATTGCAAGTGAAAGCGCAAGTATTGAACTAATTATTTTTTTCATAGCGACCCCTCCTAGTTTTATTAATGTGTTCACTTTAGCACTTTTATCTGTTAAAGTCAACGTGATTTATAAAAGGAGTCTTTCGACTCCTTTTAATCACTAATAATGAGTTTTATAGCTGATGCGTATATTCCCCGTTGAACTTATTATCAAGCTTTCTACAACAATAATACAGTCCTGGAACTAAGAATATTACAGCAAACAGCCACGCAACCGGACTAGCCCATATTGCCCCGGCAAAACCTATCATCGGAACAAATGTAAAGGCCACAAGAATTCTTGCTATCATTTCCATTACTCCTGAATAAATGGCGAATGTGGAAAAACCCATTCCCTGAATAGCAAACCTAAAAATATTTACAGCTGCAAGCAGTGTATAGGTAATACCATTAGCAAGCAAAAACATCATAGCCTGTTCTATTACAATATCAGTAGATGTAAACAATCTAAGAATGTATCTTCCTGCAAAATATAAAACGATAAATATAAATATTGCATAGATTGTTCCAAGCAGCTGCGCAGTCCAAACCCCCTTCTTTACCCTAGGGATGTTCTTGGCGCCTACGTTCTGGCCTGCATATGTTGCCATTGTACCGCCCAAAGCATCAAATGGGCATACTACAAACATAGATACCTTAGCGCCTGCTGTCATGGATGCTACAGCTATAGTGCCAAGACCATTTACTGCTGTTTGCAAAATAACAGATCCAACAGCAGTTATAGAATACTGTAGACCAAATGGAATACCCATACTTATTAGCACCTGACTGTGATGAGGACCTAGCTTTAAATCACTTCTTTTAAGCTTTAGGATAGGGAATTTCATTTTCATATAAATCAAACAGCTCATTCCCGCTATAAGCTGTGATATTACAGTAGCAAGGGCAGGTCCATCTACGCTCATTCCAAGCACAATGATAAATATTATATCTAATACAATATTAATTCCAGCTGCCATAATAAGAAAATAGGTAGGTGTTTTACTGTCTCCCAAAGAGCGCATGATACCAGCTGTTAGATTATATAGAAAAGTTACTGGTATCCCAAAGAATATAATTGATATATAAGAATACGCTAAATCAATAATATCGTCTGGGGTTTGCATTATCTCAAGTATCTGATAACAAAAAATACTTACAAATGTTGTAATTACAACTGCAAATATAGCTGACATTACTATTGAGTTTCCAACAAATTTGCGCATGGAATCGTAGGACTCCGCACCAAAGCGTTGGGCAACAGGAATAGCAAATCCTGAACATATACCCATACAAAATCCATTGATAAGGAAATTGATAGAGCCTGTAGAGCCAACAGCTGCAAGCGCACTATCACCTAAGGTCTGCCCAACAATGATAGTATCTACCAGGTTATACATCTGTTGAAACAGCAGTCCTGCTAACATAGGTATAGAAAAGCCTAGTATTAGTCCCAAAGGATTTCCTTCTGTCATTTTCTTTGTTGTATCTCCTGCCATATTTTTTCCTCTTTACTCGTATCTAACTATTATTGAGATGCTGTATATGTCAAACTCTTATCTTGTCATTTATAATCTTCTTTTATATTACAACAGTTTTTTGATTAATAATAGCATTAGTTTTTTAATATTTTGTAAAGTATTTTAGAGACTTTGTAAAATATTAAGATAAGTAAAAAAAAAGCTAGGACAAATGTCCTAGCTTAAAATAAGCATATTAAACAAGCTCAAGAACTACTTCCATAGCTGCATCACCCTTACGTGGTCCGATCTTAACGATACGTGTGTAACCACCCTTGCGATCAACATACTTTGGAGCGATCTCATCGAATACGAAGTTAGCCATATCAACCTTGTGAGTCTCTGACTTCTTTGTACCCTTTGCTGTTGGTGTATAAAGAACCTGCATCATCTGACGACGAGCGTGAAGTCTTGAAGGAGAATCCTTCTTAATCTTCTTATCTACTGTATCATATACAATAACCTTCTTGCCATCAACAACTTCCTTTACTCTCTTACCATCTTTATCCTTACGAGCAACCTTAGCCTGAACTGTAACCTCTTCGAAGTTATCCTTTTCCTTAACGCCAAGTGTGATGATGTGCTCTGCAAGCTTTCCTACTTCCTTAGCCTTAGCTTCAGTTGTAACAATCTTGCCGTGATAGAGAAGCTCAGTTACCTGATTTCTTAAAAGAGCCTTTCTCTGTGATGATGTTCTGCTTAATTTTCTGTACTTTGCCATTTTGCTTTCCTCCTAAACAACATGCCGCAGGTGCTCATCGGTCTTACCCCGCAACTTAAGTGATGGAAAGTATACACGGATGTGCTCATCGGTCTTATCTTCCATGCATTATTTCCTGGTTATAACTTAAAAACTAGTCCTCTAACATTTTGAGTGAAAGACCAAGTTCACTAAGTTTCTGTTCTACTTCTTCCATAGACTTGCGACCAAGGTTACGAACCTTCATCATATCCTCAGGGGACTTATCGCAAAGTTCTGCTACTGTGTTGATACCAGCTCTCTTTAAGCAGTTGTATGAACGAACTGAAAGCTCAAGCTCATCAATGCTCATCTCAAGAGTCTTACCTGTTGTATCATCAGGCTTGTCAGCGATAACGCTGAGATCCTGTGCAGCATCTGAAAGATTAACAAAAAGATTTAAATGTTCGCTGAGTACCTTTGCAGCCATAGAAACAGCTTCATCAGGACCCATTGTACCATTTGTATATACATCAAGTGTAAGCTTATCGTAATCAGTAACCTGACCAACACGAGTGTCTTCAACAGTCATGTTTACACGCTCAACTGGTGTGTAGATTGAATCTATAGCAATCTTACCGATTGGTGTGTCAGGTGTCTTGTTCTTATCAGCAGAAATGTATCCACGATTCTTTGTGATTGTAAGCTCCATGTAAAGCTTGCAGTCATTACCACCGTTAAGGTGAGCGATAACAAGATCAGGATTGATGATTTCGATATCTGAATCAACCTGAATATCAGCTGCTGTAACTACGCCTTCACCCTCGAACTCAATGTATGCTGTCTTAGGCTCATCAGAACTACTATTGTTTCTGATAGCCAATTCCTTAATGTTCATAACGATTTCAGTAACATCTTCCTTAACACCAGGAATAGCACTGAACTCATGAAGGACGCCTTCAATCTTTATCTGGCTAACTGCAGCACCTGGCAGAGACGAAAGCATAATTCTACGAAGTGAATTACCAAGTGTTATACCGTATCCTCTCTCAAGAGGTTCAACAACGAATCTGCCGTATTTTTTGTCCTCAGAAATCTCTGCGATTTCAATATTTGGGTTTTCAAAATTTAACACTACATTGCCTCCTTAAATATTTAATAGACTCTAAAAAACAGAATATTAAATAATATTCTGTATCATCGCTTACTGCCGCATAGTAAAATTGTAACAAATCGCACTTATACAAGCAAGCTTGTATAAGTGCTTTTTGTAAACATTCACTAAAATTTATTATTTTGAATATAACTCGACGATAAGCATCTCGTCTACAGGAACATCAATCTGCTCTCTATTAGGAAGCTCTTTAACTGTACCCTTAAGGCTCTCAGCATCAACCTCAACCCACTCAGGAGTTGTTCTACCAGCTGTAACCTCTGTAATATCCTTGAATCTCTGAAGGCTCTTTGACTTCTCGCGAACTTCGATAACATCGCCTGCCTTTACAAGATATGAAGGAATGTTTACTGGCTTACCATTTACAAGGAACATCTTGTGATCTACAACCTGACGAGCTTCTTTTCTTGTACGAGCAAATCCCATACGGAATACTACGTTATCAAGACGGCTCTCAAGCATAGTCATAAGGTTTTCACCTGTCATGCCCTTCATACGGTCAGCCTTCTCATAATAATTACGGAAAGGCTTCTCAAGTACGCCGTAGATAAACTTAGCCTTCTGCTTCTCCTGAAGCTGAAGTGCGTACTCTGACTTCTTTCCTCTTCCTCTATTCTTCTGTCTACGTGACTTTTTATCATATCCTAAAAATGTAGGATCTAAATCAAGAGATCTACATCTTTTAAGAACTGGTGTCTTATTAACTGCCATTAGATTTCCCTCCTAATTAGACTCTTCTACGCTTTGGTGGACGACATCCGTTATGTGGAACTGGAGTAACATCCTTGATTGTAAGAACCTGAACGCCGTTTGCATCGATTGCTCTGATTGCAGCTTCACGTCCTGAACCTGGTCCCTTTACGAATACATCTACACTCTTTAAACCGTGAACTAATGCAGCCTTAACTGCAGTCTCAGCTGCCATCTGAGCAGCATAAGGAGTAGATTTCCTTGAACCTCTAAATCCTAGACCACCAGCACTTGCCCATGAAAGAGCATTACCCTGAGCATCTGTAATAGTAACGATAGTGTTATTGAAAGATGCCTGAACATGTACCTGTCCGTGTTCAACGTTTTTCTTTACACGCTTTTTTGTTGTCTTCTTTGCAACTTTAGCCATAATTAAACTAACCTACTTTCTTTCTATTAAAATAATTACTTCTTCTTATTAGCTACTGTACGCTTTGGACCCTTACGAGTACGAGCGTTTGTCTTAGTCTTCTGTCCACGAACAGGAAGACCCTTTCTATGACGGATACCTCTATAGCATCCAATTTCCTGAAGTCTCTTGATATCAAGGGCAACTTCTCTTCTAAGATCACCTTCTACAGTCATTGTCTCATCGATAACTGTGCTGATTTTCTTTACTTCATCATCAGTTAAATCCTTAACACGTGTGTTAGGATCTACACCAGCTGCCTCAAGAATCTTGTTTGAGCTTACTCTACCAATTCCGTATATGTAAGTTAAACCAATTTCAATTCTCTTGTCTCTTGGTAAATCTACACCTGCAATACGAGCCATGTGTGTTTACACCTCCATAAAATTCTACTTTAATTAATAATGATACAAGCAATGCAGCTCCGATAACTCGGCCTGAAATGTGTGCATCCCCGTATCTGGAACAATGTGGCCTCGGTATGATAGGCCTATTTATTATGAACAGTCTAAATTAGATACACTTTAGACTGCAGCCGCACATAATAAAATGCTACACAAACTTGTCAGATTAACCCTGACGCTGCTTATGCTTAGGGTTCTCGCAGATAATACGAATGCTACCCTTTCTTTTGATGACCTTGCACTTCTCGCACATAGGCTTAACAGAAGATCTTACTTTCACGATGTTCCTCCTTTCCATGCCCTTTTATTCAAAGGTTGTGGTCAATCTATAATTTGGACTTTAAAAACGTCCGCTTAATAGTATAGCGGCCGCTTATATATATGTCAACAATTTTTTTATTTATCTCTCCAAATAATTCTTCCCTTAGAAAGATCATATGGACTCATTTCGATTGTAACCTTATCACCAGGTAAAATTCTGATGTAGTTTTGTCTAAGCTTACCGCTGATATGAGCAAGAATCTGGTGACCATTTTCAAGCTCTACCTTAAACATTGCGTTAGGAAGCTTCTCAACAACTACTCCTTCAACTTCAATAACATCTGCCTTAGACATCTTCGTTCCTCCTATTATAACTTTTAAGAATTCTTTTAATTTTAACATCATCCAGTGTACTTACATCTTTAATTTCATCAAGTACATCTGATGGAATATTTTTAATAAGCTGAGTATGAATTTTCTTTTTCTTCTTAGGCTTTGATAAAAGCTTTGTGGTTCCATTAGCTAAATAAAGATATTCATCATCCTCATTTACAACTACATAAACCTGTTTAATATCATGACCAGCTTTTGATTTAGCAAGCATTAAATCCATTTGTTACCCTCCGGATTAGCAAGCTCTGATGGTGTAAGTGTTAGTATTTCCGGATTACCATTTGTTATAACAATAGTATTTTCATAGTGTGCTGATAATGTCTCATCCATTGTTACTACTGTCCACTCATCATCCATCCATGCAACATCAGGACTTCCAGCATTTATCATTGGCTCAACGGCTAATGTCATTCCTGCGACAAGCTTTGGACCTCTTCTAAATGGGCGCTTAAAATTAGGAATCTCAGGCGCTTCATGAAGACTAGTTCCAATACCATGACCAACCAAATCTCTTACTACACCGTATCCAAAACTTTCTGCATAACTACCAATCGCTCCTGAAATATCATAAAGATGATTGCCAGCCTTTGCATACTTCATACCTTGGAAGAATGATTGACGAGTTCTTTCTATAAGAAGTCTTGCCTCTTCACTAATCTCTCCAACAGGAACTGTTCTTGCTGCATCAGAATGATAACCCTTATATAAGACTCCAGTATCAAGACTTACGATATCACCATTTACTAAAATATGGTCATCAGTAGGAATTCCATGTACTACTTCATCATTAACAGATACACATACACTTGCTGGATATCCATATAGTCCTTTGAAATTAGGCTCACAGCCATAGCTTCGAATTACTTCCTCACCAAGCTTATCAACATCTAATGTAGACATACCTTCATGAATCTCTTTAGCTAGTGTCTCATGAACCTGGGCTAGAATCTTGCCAGCCTCCCTCATTAATTGAATTTCTTCTTCAGTTTTAATAGTAATAACTTCTGACATCTTAAGCTCCTAATATAGAAGTGATATCCTCAAATACTTTTTCCATAGGCTGTGTACCATTTACAGATTTAAGAATGCCCTTCTTGCTGTAATACTCAATTAATGGCTGAGTCTGATCATGGTAAACATCAAGTCTCTTCTTAACTGTCTCTGGCTTATCATCATCTCTTAAAACAAGATTGCTACCACATGAATCACATACGCCTTCCTTCTTTGGTGGAATAGAAACGATATGATATGTAGCGCCACAGTTTAAGCAAGCTCTACGGCCTGACATTCTATTGATAATATTCTCATCTGGAACATCTACATCAATAGCATAATCCATTGCCTGACCAATCTTTGTAAGAGCTGCATCAAGAGCCTCTGCCTGTGGAATTGTTCTTGGGAATCCATCTAATACAAATCCATTTTTGGCATCATCCTGTGCAATGCGGTCCATTACAAGATCACATGTAAGTTCATCTGGAACAAGCAAACCTTGATCCATGTATTCCTTTGCTTTCTTGCCAAGCTCTGTACCGTTTTTAATGTTAGCGCGGAATATATCACCTGTAGAAATGTGAGGAATAGAATACTTTGCAGCAATCTGCTTTGCCTGTGTTCCTTTGCCTGCACCAGGTGCACCTAACATAATAATCTTCATAAACAAACCCTCCTGCATCTTTTTATTGAAAACTTATTTTATTAAGTACCGATTAAAAATTCGTTAATCTACTCATATTAAACACATTAAGAGATACGCAATATGCGTATCTCTCTTAAGTGTTCTAATGATAATTAATCATTTAAAAATCCTTTGTAATTACGTACCATCATCTGTGATTCTACTTGCTTAAGTGTCTCTACGATAACACCAACAATAATGATAATTGATGTACCACCAAATGAAACGCTTGCTCCAAGCAGACCATTAAAGATAATTGGAAGTAAAGCCACTATTGAAAGACCTATTGCTCCAATAAAAATTACATGTCTTAATATAGCTGTAAGATAATCGGATGTAGGCTTTCCAGGTCTAATTCCTGGAATAAATCCTCCGGAACGCTTTAGGTTCTCTGCAATCTCCAAAGGATTGAAAGTAATCTCTGTATAGAAGTATGCAAATCCAATGATAAGCAATACATATACAACTGCACCGATAGTATAAATCCAATTTGCTGGGCTAAACCAGTTTGACTGATTCATTCCATTAAGAACTTTACCCCAGAATCCCTGAACACCATCCTTGTCAAATAACTGAACAAGCATAATTGGTGTCTGTAATAATGACTGCGCAAAGATTACTGGAATTACACCTGCTGTATTTACTTTCATAGGGATAACTGATGAGTTACCACCCACCTGTCTTCTTCCCTGAATCTTATTAGAATACTGAACTGGAATACGTCTTTCTGCACTTTGAAGAATAACTACAAATACAACTAACGCAACGATAATTGCTGCAATGATAATTGCTGCAAGTGTTGCCTTTGGAATTGTCTTTCCAGCCATGTACTGCTCATAGAGCTTTGTTAAATCAGCTGGGATACGGCTGATAATGTTAATAGTAAGAACTATTGAAATACCGTTACCAATACCCTTCTCAGTGATTCTCTCACCAATCCACATTAATACTGCAGATCCTGCTGTAAGAGAAGCTACTACAAGTACATAATTGATAAATGGAACAGAATAAGATACAAGGTATCCGCTTCTACCAAATCCAATTGCCATTGCAATTGATTCACCTAACGCTAACGCTATTGTAAGATAACGAGTAATCTGCGTCATCTTCTTTCTGCCTTGCTCGCCATCACGCTGCATCTCTTCTAATTTAGGAAAAGCAATTGTGAGCAACTGCATAATAATAGAAGATGTAATGTATGGTGTAATATTAAGTGCAAAAACTGACATAGCCGAGAAAGAACCACCAGTGATTGAATCAAAGAAATTCAAAGCACTGTCGCTATTCTCAAATAAACTTGCAAATGCACTACCATTGATGCCAGGCACAGGAAGCAAGCTTCCTAGCCTAACAACAATAAGCATTAAAAATGTAAAACCAATTCGTCTTCTTAAATCTTTAATTTTAAAAGCATCGCGTAGTGTCTGAAACATTAGATCACCTCTACTGTTCCGCCTAAGGCCTCAATCTTCTCCTTTGCGCTAGCACTAAATGCATTAGCCTGAACGTTGAGCTTCTTTGTAAGCTCGCCGCCGCCAAGGATCTTAACGCCATCGCGAGGGTTCTTAATGATACCGCTCTCAATAAGTGTATCAACTGTTACAGTAGCACCATTATCAAATCTCTCTAAATAAGAAACATTGATACCAACGATTTCCTTTGTATTTCTATTCTTGAAACCACGCTTAGGAAGACGTCTGTATAAAGGCATCTGTCCACCTTCGAATCCAAGTCTAATGCTTCCGCCTGAACGAGCCTTCTGTCCCTTATGACCCTTACCAGCAGTCTTGCCATTACCTGAACCGTGTCCACGGCCTCTTCTGAAATTATCGCTATGCTTTGAGCCTTCTGCTGGCTGTAAGTTAGATAAATCCATTATGGCACCTCCTTCTATTAAATTTCTTCAACTTTTACTAAGTGATTGACCATTCTAAGCATTCCGCGAACGCTGTCGTTGTCAGGAAGCTCAACAGTCTTGTTGACCTTTCTAAGGCCAAGTGCTTCTACAGTCTTCTTGTTCTTAGGAACAGCACCGATTGTAGACTTTACGAGTGTTACTCTTAACTTCTTCTCTGCCATTTTAACTTTCCTCCTTAAGCAAGAATGTCTTCAACCTTCTTGCCACGAGCCTTAGCTACCTCTTCAGGTGACTTAAGAAGCTTAAGTCCTTCGATAGTAGCAAGAACAACGTTCTGCTTATTTGATGATCCAAGTGACTTTGTACGGATATTTCCGATACCTGCAAGCTCACATACGGCACGAGCTGGACCACCAGCGATGATACCAGTACCTTCTGGAGCCTTCTTAAGAAGTACAGAAGCGCCTGTGTGCTTACCCTGAATGTCATGTGTAATACTGTGGTTGTCGTCAAGCTTAACTGTGATAAGCTTCTTCATTGCATCTTCCTTACCCTTGCGGATAGCTTCTGGAATTTCAGCTGCCTTGCCAAGTCCAGCGCCAACGTGTCCGTTCTTATCGCCTACTACAACAAGAGCTGTGAAACGCATGTTACGTCCACCCTTAACAACCTTTGTTACACGCTTAATTTCTACAACCTGCTCAGTTAACTCTAACTGGCTAGCGTCAATGATTTCACGTTTCATGTGTTCTCCTCCTAGAATTCTAATCCAGCTTCTCTAGCTGCATCTGCTAAAGCTGCAATCTTGCCGGCATAAATGTAACCACCTCTGTCGAAAACGACTTCCTTGATTCCCTTTTCCTGTGCCTTCTTTGCAATAACTGTACCAAGCTTTGAAGCAGCTTCTACGTTATTTGTCTTTGCAAGATCTGCCTTAACGTCAGCGTCAAGAGTAGATGCTGAAACGAGTGTATTTCCACATGTATCATCAATTACCTGTACATACATGTGATTGTTACTTCTGAACACTGCAAGACGTGGTCTTTCTGCTGTACCGGCTAGAGTGTTACGAAGTCTTCTATGCTTTGTCTGGCGAATTACTGATCTAGATTTCTTACTTACCATTTTACATTCACTCCTTTACTATTTCTTACCGGTCTTACCGACTTTACGTCTAATAACTTCATCAGCGTACTTAATACCCTTACCCTTATATGGCTCAGGTCTTCTCTTATCTCTGATGTTGGCTGCATACTGGCCAACCTTTTCCTTGTCGATACCCTTGATGATAATTTTATTTCCGTCAACTGTTGACTCGATACCCTCTGGATCTTCCATCTCTACTGGGTGTGAGTAACCAAGGTTAAGAGTAAGCTTCTTACCAGCCTTAGATGCTCTGTAACCTACACCGTTAACTTCAAGAGTCTTCTCATAGCCTGTTGTAACACCAACAACCATGTTGTTGATAAGTGTTCTTGTAAGACCATGTAAAGACTTCATTTTCTTTAAATCATTAGGTCTAGTAACAACAACTTCTGCACCCTCAAGCTTAATATCCATCTCTGATGGAAGTGTGCGCTCTAATGTGCCCTTAGGACCTTTTACAGTCACATGATTATTTTCTGCAATCTCAACTGTAACACCAGCTGGAACTGCGATTGGCATTCTTCCTATACGTGACATGCCCGTACCTCCTTTAAATAATAGTATGTCCGACTTCAATAATCGGGTTATACTTTTGGGTAATTAGTTACTTGTTTGGATTTGATTACCAAACGTATGCAAGAACTTCGCCACCAACCTGAAGCTTACGAGCTTCCTTATCTGTGATGATGCCCTTGTTTGTTGAAAGGATAGCGATACCAAGACCACCTAAAACGTATGGGATATCGTCCTTACCTGCGTAAATACGAAGACCTGGCTTAGAGATTCTCTTAATACCAGAAATAATCTTCTCGTTCTTGTTTGCACCGTACTTTAATGTAACACGGATATCCTTGAAGTTACCATTATCAACGATGTCATACTTTGTGATAAATCCTTCATCTACAAGAATGTCTGCAATTGCAACCTTCATCTTTGATGCAGGAACATCTACTGTATCATGTTTTGCAGTATTTGCATTACGGATTCTTGTAAGCATATCTGCTATTGGATCACTCATTGTCATGATGCAATTTCCTCCTAATTTTCAATCTGTGCTCGCTTAAATTACCATGAAGCTTTCTTAACGCCAGGAATCTGACCCTTGTAAGCTAATTCACGGAAACATACTCTACAAATACCATACTTTCTAAGGTATGCATGTGGACGACCGCAGATTTTGCAACGACTGTACTCTTGTGTAGAGAACTTTGCTTTGCGCTGCTGCTTAACTTTCATTGACTTCTTTGCCATAACTTTCCTCCTATGCTTCCTTAGCGAAAGGCATGTTGAATAAACGAAGTAATTCTCTAGCCTCTTCATCTGTCTTAGCTGTAGTTACAAAGATGATATCCATACCACGAGTCTTGTCGATCTTATCGTACTCGATCTCTGGGAAGATAATCTGCTCCTTGATACCAAGTGCATAGTTACCTCTACCATCGAAGGAATTAGGATTTACACCTCTAAAGTCACGTACACGTGGGAGTGCAAGGTTGATGAGACGATCTGCGAACTCATACATCTTTTCTCCACGAAGTGTAGTCTTACAACCAATTGCCATACCTTCACGAATCTTGAAGTTAGCAACTGAGTTCTTAGCCTTTGTTGTAACTGCCTTCTGGCCTGTAATCATTTCCATATCCTTGACTGCAGACTCAAGAAGCTTTGCATTGTCCTTTGCTTCGCCAACACCCATGTTGACAACGATCTTATCAAGCTTAGGAACTTCCATAATATTCTTGTATCCAAACTTTTCTACCATTGCTGGTACGATTTCATTAAGATACTGATCTTTTAATCTACTCAACGAACTGTTCTCCTTTCTTCAATTAGTCAATCACTTCGCCAGTCTTCTTAGCGAAACGGACTTTCTTATCTCCGTCCATCTTGAAGCCAACGCGTGTAGGCTGACCGTTATGAAGTAACATAACATTTGAAGCATCGATAGGAGCTTCCTGCTCGATGATACCGCCTGCCTGGTTAGCCATGCTAGGCTTAACATGACGCTTAACCATGTTAACACCTTCAACTGTAACGGTGTTATTCTTCTTATCTACTGCGATAACCTTACCTTCGTTGTTAACATCGCCACCAGCAATGACACGAACTGTATCGCCCTTTTTAATTTTCATAGTTGCCATTCTACTCTTCCTCCTACAATACTTCTGGAGCGAGAGAAACAATCTTCATGAACTGCTTCTCACGAAGCTCTCTAGCTACAGGTCCAAAAATACGAGTTCCTCTTGGAGTCTTGTCATCTTTGATGATGACTGCAGCATTTTCATCAAACTTGATATAAGAACCATCTTTACGACGGGCACCTTTAACTGAACGAACAACTACTGCCTTAACAACGTCACCCTTCTTTACAACGCCACCTGGTGTTGCATCTTTAACGGTAGCAGTAATTACGTCGCCGATATTGGCATATCTTCTTGTAGATCCACCCATAACACGGATAACAAGGATTTCCTTTGCTCCTGTATTATCGGCTACCTTTAATCTACTTTCCTGTTGTACCATTATAGTAGCCTCCTTTAATTATTTTGCTCTTTCGATTACTTCTACAAGTCTCCATCTCTTATCCTTAGAGAGTGGTCTTGTCTCCATAACCTTTACAGTATCTCCGATGTGAGCATCGCCGTTCTCATCGTGAGCCTTAAGCTTATATGTCTTCTTAACGATCTTGTTGTAAAGTGGATGCTTTACATTGTCACGGATTGCAACAACAATTGTCTTATCCATCTTGTCGCTTACAACAACACCTGTACGTGTTTTTCTTAAGTTTCTTTCCACGTCTTTGTTCTCCTTTCAAATAGTTAAGATCCAAAACTAATTATGCGTTCTTCTCAGCTTCTGTGATAACAGTCTGAATACGAGCGATGTTACGACGAACCTCACGGATTCTTGCTGTATTGTCTAACTGATTTGTAGCATTCTGGAATCTTAAGTTGAAAAGTTCTTTCTTAGCTTCTACGAGCTGAGCATTAAGCTCTGCTACTGAAGTGTTCTTTAAATCTTCTACGTACTTTGTATTCTTCATTATGCTTCACCGCCTTCTAAATCCTCACGGGAAACTATCTTGCACTTGCAAGGAAGTTTATGTGTAGCGAGACGAAGTGCTTCTCTAGCAACTTCCTCAGATACTCCTGAGATCTCGAATAATACACGGCCCGGCTTAACAACAGCTACCCAATATTCAAGTGTACCCTTTCCTGAACCCATTCGAGTTTCAGCAGGCTTTGCAGTAACTGGCTTGTCTGGGAAAATCTTAATCCAAACTTTACCACCACGCTTAATATAACGTGTCATAGCGATACGAGCTGCTTCGATCTGGTTTGACTTAATCCAAGCTGGCTCCATTGCAACGATACCATACTCACCGTATGAAATCTTATTTCCTCTTGAAGCTTTACCAGCCATGTTTCCACGGAACTGTTTTCTATGCTTCGCTCTCTTTGGCATTAACATATTATTCGGCTCCTCCTTCCACATTCTTCTTCTTTGAAGGAAGTACTTCACCCTTATAGATCCATACCTTTACGCCAACCTTACCATATGTAGTGTCAGCCTCAGCGAATCCATAATCAATATCAGCACGGAGTGTCTGAAGTGGAATAGTACCTTCATTGTAAGACTCGCTACGTGCCATATCAGCACCACCAAGACGACCTGAACAGCTTGTCTTGATACCCTTGATGCCAGTCTTCATTGCTCTTGACATGCAAGACTTCATTGCTCTACGGAAAGATACACGGTTCTCAAGCTGGCCAGCAATGTTCTCAGCAACAAGCTGTGCATCACGATCTGGTCTCTTGATTTCCTTGATATCTACAACAAGCTTATCGCTTGTCTGCTTCTGGAGCTCTGTCTTAATCTTGTCGATTTCAGCGCCGCCCTTACCGATAACTACGCCAGGCTTTGCTGTGTAAACTGTAACCTTAACTCTACCAGCAGCACGCTCGATTTCAATTTTTGAAACGCCTGCAGCATAAAGCTTCTTCTTAAGAAATTTTCTGATATTATAGTCTTCAACTAAGTAGTCTGAGAAGTTCTCGCCCTCAGCATACCACTTAGAATCCCAGTCCTTAATAACACCGACTCTTAAGCCATGAGGATTAACTTTCTGTCCCATGTTTTGCCTCCTTAATTTTTCTGATCAAGCACGATTGTGATGTGGCTCATTCTCTTTTCGATTCTGTAAGCTCTACCCTGTGCTCTTGGTCTGATTCTCTTCATTGTAGGTCCCTTGTTTGCATAGCACTCAGCTACTACGAGGTCCTTACGATCTAAGCCGTTATTGTTCTCAGCGTTTGCAATAGCAGACTTAAGTAATTTTTCTATAACACTTGAAGCGTATCTTGGATTGTACATTACGATAGCAAGTGCTGTATCAACATCCTTACCACGAATGGCATCAAGTACGAAACAAGCCTTCTGAACTGACATTCTAGCATAAGATAACTTTGCTGAAGGTCTTGTATCCTTTACATCGTTTCTCTCACGTTTAATTTGAGATCTATGTCCCTTAGCCATGATTAAAACTCCTTTCTGTTAATTAGCGTACCTTTGACTTCTTCTCGTCCTTGCCGTGACCTCTGTAGGTTCTTGTAGCAACGAACTCACCAAGCTTATGTCCAACCATGTCTTCTGTGACATATACTGGAACGTGCTTTCTTCCGTCATGTACTGCAATTGTATGTCCAACCATCTGTGGGAAGATTGTAGAACGACGTGACCATGTCTTGATAACTGACTTGTCGCCGTTAGCGTTCATAGCATCAACCTTCTTTAATAAGCTTGCATCAGCAAATGGTCCTTTTTTTAATGAACGTGCCATGTGTATCCTCCTTACTTGATTGCTCTACCATCGCGTCTTCTTACGATGAGCTTGTTAGACTGCTTATGTTTCTTTCTAGTCTTGAGACCAAGAGCAGGCTTGCCCCAAGGTGTACATGGACCTGGACGTCCGATAGGAGCGCGGCCCTCACCACCACCATGTGGATGATCATTGGGGTTCATAACAGAACCACGAACTGTAGGTCTGATACCCATATGTCTCTTGCGACCAGCTTTACCAATCTTAACAAGGTTGTGATCACCGTTACCGATAACACCGATAGATGCACGGCAGTTAAGAGGTACCATTCTCATTTCGCCTGAAGGAAGACGAAGTGTTGCATACTTTCCTTCCTTAGCCATGAGCTGAGCTGAGTTACCAGCTGAACGAACGAGCTGTCCGCCACGACCTGGATAAAGCTCAATATTGTGAATAAGAGTACCAACTGGAATCTTCTCAAGTGGTAAGCAGTTACCAACTCTAACTTCAGCGTCAGCACCGTTCATAACTGTCATGCCGTCTGTAAGACCAGCTGGAGCAAGGATGTAAGCCTTCTCACCATCTGCATAGCAGATAAGAGCGATATTAGCTGTTCTGTTTGGATCGTACTCGATACCAATAACCTTTGCAGGAATTCCATCCTTATTTCTCTTGAAATCGATAAGTCTATATTTTTGTCTGTTACCGCCACCGTGATGTCTAACGGTAATCTTACCCTGATTGTTACGACCAGCGTGCTTCTTTAATGAAACAACAAGTGACTTCTCTGGAGATGTCTTTGTGATCTCAGCGAAATCTGAACCAGTCATATTTCTTCTAGAAGGTGTATATGGGTTATATGTCTTAATTCCCATTTTGATTCTCCTTTCGTATACTCGTTTATTATCGCGCTCGACTGCGCATACATTTAATTAACTCAATCTATTTTATAGACCTGAGAAAATCTCGATATCTTTGCTATCAGCTGTAAGCTGAACGATAGCCTTCTTTGTCTTTGCTGTCTTTCCGTAAGTCATTCCACGTCTCTTTGTCTTGCCATCAGCATTCATTGTGTTAACTGAAGCAACCTTTACTCCGTCGAACATCTTCTCAACAGCTTCCTTAATCATTGTCTTGTTAGCTTCTGGATGAACTAAGAATGTGTACTTCTTCTCAGCCATAGCGTTCATTGACTTCTCTGTGATTACAGGCTTTAGGATTACGTCATAATATTGTACATTTGCCATTATGCATATACCTCCTGAATCTGATCTACAGCAGCCTTTGTAACAACTACTGTGTTGTACTTAAGGATGTCATAAACGTTGATTGTGTTTGTAAGAGCTGTCTTTACTGTAGGAATGTTCTTTGCAGACATAACTACGTTCTTGTCATTTGTGTCAAGAACTACAAGAGCCTTCTCAACGTTAAGGTTTGTAAGAACCTTTGCAAAATCCTTTGTCTTAATCTCGTTTAACTTAAGCTCGTCAACAACGATGAATTTGTTCTCGTTAACTGCAGAAGTGAGAACTGACTTAAGAGCTGCTCTCTTCTCCTTCTTGTTAAGCTTAAATGTATAATCTCTTGGTGTTGGAGCGAATACTACGCCACCACCTGTCCACTGTGGAGATCTTGTAGAACCCTGTCTTGCATGACCTGTTCCCTTCTGTCTCCAAGGTTTTCTACCACCACCAGAAACCTCAGAACGTGTCTTAGCTTTCTGTGTTCCCTGACGGTTATTTGCAAGCTGCTGGACAACTGCCATGTGAACTAAATGCTCATTAATCTCAACTGCGAAGATGCTGTCGTTAAGATCCATGGTGCCAACTTCTTTGCCTTCCATATTGTATACGGATACTTTAGCCATCGCTAAGCTCCTCCTTTCCTATCGTAAGATTACTTTCCTGCTTTAACTGACTCTTTGATTGTTACAAGAGACTTCTTTGGTCCTGGAACAGCACCCTTTACTAAAAGCAGATTGTTTTCAACATCAACACGTACAATCTCAAGATTCTGGATTGTAACCTTGTTTCCGCCCATCTGACCAGGCATTCCCTTGCCCTTGAATACACGGCTAGGTGATGAACATGCACCGTTTGAACCCTGATGTCTGTGGAACTTAGAACCGTGAGCCATAGGTCCTCTGTGCTGACCTAATCTCTTGATAGCGCCCTGGAATCCTTTACCCTTTGATGTAGCTGTTGCATCAACCTTGTCACCAGCCTCAAAGATATCAGCTTTGATTTCCTGAGCAAGTGCATAATCTGCACAATTGTCAAATCTGAACTCTCTAACAAATCTCTTTGGCTCAACACCAGCCTTATCGAAGTGACCCTTCTCTGGCTTGTTTACGCCATTACGATGAATGATTTCTTTGCGTCCGTTAGCATCCTTATTAACAAGCTTAACCTTCTTGTCGATAAAGCCAACCTGAACTGCATCGTAACCGTCATTCTCTACTGTCTTAATCTGTGTAACAACACATGGACCAGCAGAAAGAACAGTTACAGGAATAAGCTCGCCGCCTTCGCTGAAGACCTGAGTCATTCCGACCTTTGTAGCTAAAATAGCTTTCTTCATGTTTCTTACCTCCATTTTCTACAGCGGAACGCTTCTTGCCCATCTAAATAATTAACTGGGGTAGCGGAACCGTTCATCCTAGAACAGTGTCATATAAGTGGAACTAGATAAGAAATCTAAGTTGCTTCTATATAAAACCATCTTGGATGTTTAACTTGATTAATGAAAACTCTAAAGATTATTTATTCTTGATGCTGATTTCAACACCTGCTGGCATCTCTAACTTAGAAAGTGCTTCAACAGTCTTCTGTGTTGGATCAATGACATCAATCAATCTCTTATGAGTTCTCTGCTCGAACTGCTCACGAGAGTCTTTGTACTTATGTACAGCTCTAAGAATTGTAACAACTTCCTTCTTTGTTGGAAGAGGTACTGGACCACTAACCTGTGCTCCGTTCTTCTTAACAGTCTCGATGATTTTCTTGGCAGATGAATCTACTAACTCATGATCATAAGCCTTGAGTGTGATTCTCATAACTTGATTTGCCATAAAAAAAGTCTCCTCCTTTTTCGTTTTTCTTACTTCTGAAAAATCGAACAAGTGGCGACTGTACACTTACCCGTGTGTTTCATGCTCTAACTTTTAAAAAGTGAACAAGTTCTCACACGTCGTCTCCGCAAAGCGGACGGTTTTCTGTTGTACAGTGACTTGTCGTCAGTTTCCTAACTTGACATTCGCTCCACGGAAAACCAACCACAGCAAGCTGGATTGCAACCTCACGCTTCATCGCTATCATGTCACAGCAAGTAATAATATACACGACAACGGGGTATTCTGCAAGAAAAAGAATAAAATAATTGTATTTTATCAAGAACAATCCTAAGATAACCTATATATTGTGGTTGAAAGAGATTTTTTTAACTAGAAAACATTGAAGAATAACAATCTTCAAGTATAATATTGCAGGTGAAGTAGACACATTATTATAGAAAGAATGGTATTTAAAATGCAAGTAGCAAATAATTGGAAAGATTACGAAATAATAGATTGCTCTACAGGAGAGAAGCTAGAGCGTTGGGGAGAATATATTCTCCTTCGTCCAGATCCTCAGGTAATTTGGAACACTAAGAAATCCTCTCCTTATTATAAGAAGCTAAATGGTCACTATCATCGTTCAAATAAGGGTGGCGGTGAATGGGAGTTTTTTGATTTACCAGAACAGTGGACAATCAGTTACCCTATTTGCAACCACGACCTGACTTTTAACATCAAGCCTTTTGCCTTTAAGCACACAGGAATCTTCCCTGAGCAGGCTGTAAATTGGGATTGGTTCTCTTCTATTATTAATAAAGAAATAAAGGAAAAGAATCGACCTGTTAAGGTACTTAACCTTTTTGCTTACACAGGTGGAGCTACTCTTGCTGCTGCAGCTGCAGGAGCACAGGTTACACACGTGGACGCTTCTAAGGGTATGGTAGGCTGGGCTAAAGAGAATGCCATTTCTTCTGGTCTTGGTGAAGCTCCTATCAGATGGCTTGTGGATGATTGTCGCAAGTTCGTAGAAAGAGAAATCAGACGTGGAAATAAATACGATGGTATCATCATGGACCCTCCTTCTTATGGAAGAGGCTCTAAAAATGAGGTGTGGAAGATTGAGGATGACATATTCCCATTCATTGAGCTTTGTGAGCAGATTATGTCAGATGATGCATTATTCTTTTTAGTTAACTCTTACACCACCGGACTTCAGCCTGCAGTTCTTAATTATATGATAAGCACTGCACTGCTTAAGAACCATCCTGGTAAGGTTACTGCAGATGAAATAGGTCTTCCTGTTACAGAATCTGGCCTTGTGCTTCCTTGCGGAGCCAGCGGTCGTTGGACAAGGGACTAATCTAGCTTTTAATATCGAATTATAATATAGAAGGAATTTATTAAAATGGGAGAACAAACAATTACCAACCCACTTGGCACTGAGCCTGTGGGTACTCTTCTTAGAAGATTTGCGATACCAAGTATTATCGCTATGCTTGTTGGTTCACTTTACAATATGGTGGATCAGCTTTTCATAGGAAATTTTGTAGGACCACTTGGAAACGGTGCTACTAATATCCAGTTTCCTCTTTCAATTTTAAATGTATCTATCGCGCTGTTATGCGGAATTGGTGCCGCATCTACATTTAATCTTTCAATGGGAAGAGGTGAAACAGAGAAGGCCGGATATTATATAGGAAATGCTGTTACTGTAATGCTTTGCGGTGGACTGATTCTTGCCGTTATTAAAGAATTATTCTTAAAACCTATTCTTATTGCCTGTGGCGCCACAGAAAATATATTGCCATACGCTATGGAATACTCAAGAATATGCGCTTTAGGCTTTCCATTCTTCATTCTATCAGGTGGCGGTAGCCATTTGGTAAGAGCAGATGGCAGCCCTAATATGACAATGGCC
>JAGBJE010000168.1 GCA_017934625.1 Pseudobutyrivibrio sp.
TGGGTTTGTGTCAGCCAATCATGTAATGAACAATTTCATTAGCTCATGTGTTGGCGTTACCTTTGTATTTATATTTGCTACCAAAAAGGTATTCAAAAACAATACAAAAATTCCACTGTGGGTTAAATACATTATCTATATACTATATCAGCTGGTGCTTATATCCCTGGCATCCAAGGTGCTAGGCCAGATAGATATGTTTATAGTGAATAACATCACTATAGCACTTATTGTAAAGTTTTCAGCTATAATAGCAAAAATAATAATTACCCCATTCACAATGGTACTGAATTTCTTCGTAATGAAAGGGGTAATTGAAAAGCTTTAATATAGTTTTAGATAAGATTCAATAGTCGTGGCATTATCAATGTCCACGGCTTGTTTTTTTATATTTGGAATATCAGGTAGAGCGCTGGCGATTGCCGTTGGCGTTTTTTCATGTAATGTTATGCCATACATATCAGCGCTTTCAGAGCTGCCGCCAGTATCGTAAGTGATAACTGGAGTATTGCAGGCAATCGCTTCTAAGTGTGTAGTTGGATAATTATCCTCATAGGTAGGATTAATAAAAGCATAGGCTGCAGAATACAGCTTGACCAGTTCTTCCACAGAGTCTGTTCTGGTAAGTCCTATAACGCCTTCAGGAAGAGCTCTTACCTGATCTTTGGAAAGTCCCACTAAAACAATTCGGTATGAATCATCTATAATCTTTGATAATTCAATAAAATCCTTTAGGCCCTTTCTTCTATCCCATACGGCTGCAACTCCAAGCAACATCTTCTTACCACTGATTCCCAGCTTATCTAATATATCGCTATCGGTAGGCTTGAATGTAGCTGTGTCTACACCATTATGAATTACCTGAACAGGATATTGCCCCATGAAGGATTGCTGAACAAGCTTTGCCAACCATTCTGAAGGAGTAACCACAGTTAGGTCCTTAATATTGGCGAATAGATGACGCTTAAGATTGTGGTTGAAAGCAGAACGGTCAGGCCCTATACGGTCAGGATAGACCCCCTTTTGAGGACAGCCGCCGCAACCTGTTTTCCATCTGTCGCAGTTTTCATAATTAAAATACATACAGTGACCTGTAAAGCTCCAACAATCGTGAAGGGTCCAGATGATTTTTTTATCGCAGTTTTTCAAATAGTTAAAAAGTGTTGGAATATGTAAATAGTAGCCATGAATATTGTGGAGATGAATAACATCTGGATTAAAATTAATTATCCATTCCACAAATCTTTCAGTGGCGGCTTTACTGCCAAGCCCCATGCCATCAAATAATCTGGCTCGGATGCCGTGAAATCTAACATCCCAGTCATTGCCTATCCTGTAGGCGAATCTTTCTAACTCTGCAGGGACTACATCACGCCCATATGCTATCTTAACCTCATGCCCTTGCTTTTCAAGCTGAAGAGCTATATCTGTACATATTCGGCCAGTGCTTTTTACACCGCATACTACATTTATCATTAAAATCTTCATTTATTATACCTATTTCCACATTATTAAGTATCTGTATTCTAACATATTATAACTCATGATACCAATAATAAAAGCCCACAGCATCGATTCTACGAGGCTGTATTTAGTAATGGTGCGCTTTTAGATTGGTTGTGTTATAATATCACACGATGGAAATTTTTATTTTTAATATAAAATAAGGAGTTAAGATGAATTGCGATTTATTCAAAGATAAAACACTTATGATTACAGGCGGTACAGGCTCATTTGGTAGTACTGTACTTAAGCATTTTTTAGATTCAGATTTAAAGGAAATCCGTATTTTCTCACGTGATGAGAAGAAGCAGGATGATATGAGACATCAGCTTCAGGCTGAGCATCCAGACCTTGCAGGCAAGGTTAAGTTCTACATTGGCGATGTTCGTAACATGCGTTCAGTACAGGACGCAATGCCTGGCGTAGATTTCATCTTCCATGCAGCTGCACTTAAGCAGGTTCCTTCATGCGAGTTCTTCCCAATGGAAGCTGTTCGCACAAATGTTGAGGGTACCGACAATGTGCTTCATGCAGCAGTAGAGGCAGGCGTTCAGCGAGTTGTCTGCCTTTCAACTGATAAGGCTGCTTACCCAATCAATGCAATGGGTATTAGTAAGGCTATGATGGAAAAGGTTATCGGTGCCAACGCCCGTGTTGCCGCAGGCAAGACTACAATCTGTACTACACGTTACGGCAATGTTATGTGCTCACGTGGTTCAGTTATCCCTCTTTTCATTGATCAGATTAAGGCAGGTAACCCAATCACTATCACAGACCCTAACATGACACGTTTCCTTATGAACCTTGATGAGGCTGTTGCTCTTGTTATGTTTGCTTTTGAGCACGGCGAGCCAGGTGATTTGTTTGTACAGAAGTCTGATGCATCTACAATCGGTGACCTTGCAAAGGCTGTTCAGCAGCTCTTTGGTGACACTGGCACAAAGATTATCGGTACACGTCACGGCGAGAAATTATTCGAGACTCTTATGACAAATGAAGAGTGCGTTCGTTCAGTGGATATGGGCGATTATTACCGTGTTCTTCCAGATGGACGTGATCTTAACTATGATAAGTTCTTTGTTGATGGCCAGGTGCACACTATGGCAGCAGATGCTTACACATCTCACAACACAAAGCGACTTGATGTAGCTGGTACTGTTGATAAGATTATGACTACTGATTATGTTAGAGATATGCTTGCTTCAATGGAGAAATAATAGTTAATGAAGATATTAGTTACCGGTGCAGCCGGATTTGTTGGGAAAAATTTAGTAGAGACACTTAAGTGCGCGGCCGATGGCAGGGACAAGTTCCATGGCTTAGGTGAGGACTTAGTTATCTATGAATATGATAGAGATTCTACACTAGAAGAGCTTGATAGATATTGCAGCGATTGCGATTTTGTATTTAACTTGGCAGGCGTTAATCGCCCTAAGGAGACTTCCGAATTTATGGAGGGCAATTTTGGATTTGCCAGCACTCTTTTAGATACTTTAAAGAAGCATGGCAACACTTGCCCTGTAATGCTTTCATCATCTATTCAGGCCACATTGCTTGGTAGATATGCAGGCAGTGATTATGGTAAGAGTAAGCTTGCAGGTGAGGAGCTTTTCTTCAAGTATGAGCAGGAGACTGGGGCTAAGGTACTTGTTTACCGATTCCCTAATCTTTTTGGAAAATGGTGCAGACCAAACTATAACTCAGCTGTGGCTACATTCTGTAATAATAAAGCTAACGGTCTTGATATCACAGTTAATGACCCAAGCACTGAGCTTGAGCTTGTATATATTGATGATTTAGTTAACGAGATGGTAGACGCCCTTCGCGGCAATGAACACCGCTGCGATTATGACGAGGATGGTCAGGTTGTAGCTGATACGGCAGGAAAGTATTGCTACGTACCAGTATCGCATCATGTTACACTTGGTGAAATAGTAGAGCTACTTGATAGCTTTGTGGCTGAACCTACCACACTAATGATGCCAGCCATCCCAAATGGCAGCTTTGCAAAGAAGCTATATAGCACATATCTTAGCTACCTTCCAAAGGATAAGGCATGCTTTGATTTAAAGATGAACGTAGACAACCGTGGCTCATTTACAGAGCTTCTTAAGACTGCTGACCACGGCCAGTTTTCAGTAAATATCAGTAAGCCAGGCATCACTAAAGGACAGCACTGGCACCACACTAAATGGGAAATCTTTATTGTAGTATCAGGTCATGGCCTAATACAGCAACGTCGTGTAGGTGTAGATGAAAACGGCAATCCTTACCCAATGATTGAATTCGAGGTAAGTGGCGAAAAAATCCAGGCCGTCCACATGCTACCGGGCTACACCCACAACATCATCAACCTATCCGACACCGCTGATCTCGTAACCCTCATGTGGGCCAACGAACTCCTGGAGCAGGATAGACCTGATACATATTTCGAGAAAGTATAAAGGCTTCCCCTTGAGGGTTGCTAGGCTCCAGTGGAGCCTGTTTAGCAATGACCGAGCCGGGAGGCGAGACAAGCTGTCACCGAAGGTGACTGATGAGGTGTATATATGTTTAAAAATAACGGAAAACTTAAGCTTTTAATTATTGTAGGCACTCGCCCTGAGATTATCAGGCTAGCCGCAGTCATCAAGAAGTGCCGCAAGTACTTCGACTGTGTCCTAGCTCACACAGGCCAGAACTACGATTATAATCTGAATGGTGTGTTCTTCAAGGATCTTCAGCTGGATGATCCAGATGTATATATGGACGCTGTTGGCGATAACCTGGGCCAGACAGTAGGTAATATTATTGCAAGGTCTTATGAGCTTATGGTAGAGATTCAGCCAGACGCATTGCTTATTCTTGGAGACACTAACTCTTGTCTTTCAGCTATTGCAGCAAAGAGATTGCATATTCCAATCTTCCATATGGAGGCTGGAAATAGATGTAAGGATGAGTGTCTTCCAGAGGAGACCAATCGTCGTATCGTAGATATTATTTCTGATGTAAATATGGCATACTCAGAGCATGCAAGAAGATATCTTGCTGAGTGCGGCCTTCCAAAGGAGCGTACTTATGTAACTGGCTCTCCAATGGCAGAGGTATTGCATGAGAATCTTGAGGCTATTGAGGCATCAGATGTTCTTGATAAGCTTGGTCTTGAGCCAAAGAAGTACATCCTTCTTTCAGCACATCGTGAGGAAAATATCGATACAGAAAAGAACTTTACATCTCTTTTCACAGCGATTAATAAGCTGGCTGAAAAGTACGATATGCCAATTCTTTATAGCTGCCATCCACGCAGCCGTAAGCGTTTAGAGGCAACAGGCTTTAAGCTTGACCCACGTGTTAGAATGCATGAGCCACTTGGCTTCCATGATTATAATCATTTGCAAATGAATGCATTTGCAGTAGTTTCAGATTCAGGTACTTTACCAGAGGAATCAAGCTTCTTTACAAGCATTGGGCATCCATTCCCTGCTGTATGTATTCGTACATCTACAGAGCGTCCAGAGGCACTTGATAAGGCTTGCTTCGTACTTGCCGGTATTGATGAACACTCGCTTCTTCAGGCTGTAACAACAGCTATAGATATGAACGAAGAGGGAGATTATGGTATCCCAGTACCTGATTACATCGAAGAGAATGTATCAACAAAGGTTGTAAAGATTATCCAGTCTTATACAGGTGTTGTTAATAAGATGGTATGGAGAAAGTAGTCTAAAATGCAAATATTTATTTGTACTTTGGATTGCCCAAGAACTGCCCATTGCCGAAGGCAATTTTAAATGGCAGTTCTTCATTGTAAAACACATACAGGAGGAACCTAATGCCGGTAAACAAAAGAGAGAAATGGCACAACACAGTACTTAGAATGCCAGTGTTTCTAGAAAAGATTGTAGCAGTGCTGCTTTTAATTGGAGTAGTGTATGGTATATTCAATCTGATTCTGGCGGTTGTAGATTTTGGTGGAACCAGCTTTGATGTGTACATCGAAAATCTCATGAGCACAGCATTTTCTGTAATCATTGTAATTGAGTTTATCAGAATGCTTATCAGACATTCCATGAACACAGTTGTGGAAGTGCTTATCTTTGCAATTGCAAGAGGTCTTGTGGCAGGCCACGAAAAGCCTTTGAATGCACTGATTAGTATTATTGCCATTGCTATTCTTTTAGCATGCCGTAAGTTCTTGTTCCACGATTTTGATTTTGAAGAGGAAATATAGTTAATGATAATTGTAGTCGAATATCCGGCTACAATTATTTTATGAAAGGGTACAATATGAAGGTTTTACACATTTTAAGTTCTAATATTTTTTCTGGGGCTGAAAATGTTGCATGCCAAATCATTGGTATGTTTAAGGATGATGGGGATGTTGAGATGGCATACTGTAGTCCTGATGGAACAGTGCGGAAAGCGTTAGAAGAGCGTGACATTAAATTTATTCCGCTAAAAGAGATGAACACTTCTGAAATTAAGCAAGCAATTGTCGCATATCAGCCTGACGTAATACACGCTCATGACATGCGTGCAGGATTTCTTGCAGCTAGAGTATGCAAAAATATACCACTTGTTTCCCATATTCACAACAATGCCTTTAATAGTAGAGGCTTTTCGCCTAAGTCGATTGCATATTATTTTGCAGCAAAGAAGGCTAAAAATATTATTTGGGTTTCAAACAGTGCATTTAATGGATACGCATTTCATTCATCCTTCAAAGACAAGAGTGTTGTGCTTTACAACGTCATGGATGAGAACAATCTAAAGAATCGTATGACATTAGATCCTAACAGCTATGATTTCGATATTATTTTCATTGGTCGTATGTCATATCCTAAGAATATCCAAAGGCTTCTTCATATCCTAAGAATAGCCTGTGATAAGAAATCAGACATTAAAATAGGAATCGTTGGAAACGGTGAAGAGGAGGCAGAAATCAAAGCTCTTTGTACCGAGCTTAAGCTAGATGATAATGTTCAGTTTTTAGGATTTCAGCCTAATCCTGCCAAGATGCTGCATGATTCAAAAATCATGGTGATGACCTCACGCTGGGAAGGCCTTCCAATGGTAGCGTTAGAAGCTATAGCACTTGGTGTACCAATCGTAAGTACTCCAACAGATGGCTTGAAGGATTTAATTAGGAATGGTGAAAACGGATTCCTATCAGATGATGATAATGAATTTGCTGATATTTTAGTAAAGGTACTTTCTGATGAAAGCTTGCATGCTTCCTTAGTTGAAAAGCAGCATGCCCGCTCAAAGGAGGTTAATAATATAGATAACTACAAGGCTACGCTTTGTAAGATATATGGAATTAATTAAGAAGGAGACATTTATAATGAAAGAAAAAATCAAATGGTTTGTGATACTTCACATTATTATTCTAATCTTCTCATTGAGCAGCATTTGCTCTAAAACAGCAGCACAGTACGATTTCTTAAGCTTTAAGTGGATTCTGTTTTATGGATTGGTTATCTGTATCCTGGGCTTTTATGCAATCGCATGGCAGCAGGTGTTAAAGCATCTGCCTCTTATTACTACCTATGCTAACAAGGCTGTTACAACACTTTGGGGACTTGTATGGGGCTTTGTGATTTTCCACGAAAGCATCACACTCCCTAAGGTTATCGGCGCTGCCGTAGTAATCTTTGGCGTTTATCTGGTAGTAAGCGGTGACGAAACTGTAAATGAAAAGAAGGAGGATGATACCAATGCTTAAATATGCTTTAATCATGCTAACAGGTACATTTATTGCATCAATCTCACAGATTGTTTTAAAGAAAGCAGCAGAGAAGGAATATCCAAGCAAGATAGCAGAATACCTTAATCCTATGGTTATTGGTGCATACTTCGTATTCTTTGCAGCATCACTTTGTTCAGTAACAGGTTATAAAAAGGTACCACTTTCACTTGGACCAATCCTTGAGGCAACAGGTTATATCTGGGTTGCCATTCTTGGAAGAATTTTCTTAAAGGAAAGCATTAGCAAAAAGAAGGCTTTAGGCCTAGTGGTTATTATACTTGGAATCGTAATAGCAAGCACTGGAGTATAATTGGTAGTAGTGCATAAAATAAATTGCAGAAAATATTACAATTATTCACACATTTTCCTTAAATGCATGTTATTATAACTATCGACTCTATAATTATGGTATTTTATAAGGAGATTTGATAGTATGAGAGTATTTAATCGCACTGTGAGTATGATGATTATGCTTGCGCTTGTGGTTACGACATTTTTAGCTACACCTGTATTGAAGGCTGAAGCTGCCAGTTCAGTAGCTATTTCAGGTGTGCTTATTTCTGATGGCAATGTTGTTGTTGCTTCATCAGGAGCAGTTTCATCAGATGATGGATTGTATCACTTAATCGCATCAGATGTTAATCAATCGGCACCCGTTGGAGCTGATGTGGCTCAAAGCCCGGTATCTGCTTCAGCATCATTTTCTGCACCACTAGGATATAACACAGCGGCTTCACTATTATTTAAGAAGTTTACTGTTTGTGTAATGAAGGGCGGAGCACTTAAGCCTGTTTCTAACAGCATGTATATTACTAATCCAGAAGCAATAGGAAGTAATAGAATTGCTAGAGTAGAATCTGGCAAGAAGGGCTTACTTGCAGATGCAAGCTCTTCAAATATGGGTATGAGAACAATGGCACAGCTTGGTGCAAAGCAGGCCACTGTTACACTTGAGCTTCAGCGTATTTCTAACGGCCGAGGCACCCCATATGAATATAATGGCAAAACATACAATTTCAACACAGGATATATTTCTGCTTACGATAATTTTATAGGTAGATTGTCTGCACAGGGTGTGCAGGTTTCACTAATACTTGTTTGTGATCAGAATGCTAAGACTGAGTTCATCAGCCCTTACGCTTATGATGGCTTGGGACAGCATACATATTATGGTCTTAATGCTACTACAACAGAGGGTATCGAAACACTTGCTGCAGCTTGCTCATTCTTGACACAGCGCTATAGCGGTTTTCAGCTTTTCGGCATGACTGCCAAGGTGGACAATTTCATCATTGGTAACGAGGTTAATGCTTGGAGACAGTGGAACTATATGAATTGCGGCGGCAATCTTGGTGTGTATACTCAGGAATATGCTAACGCATTCCGTGTTTGCTACAATGCAATCAAATCTGTAAACGCGAATGCAAATGTTTACACATGTATCGACCACAGCTGGAATGCCAGCGCAAGCGGTCTTCACAGCTCAAGAGCTTTCTTAACACAGTTTAATAATGATATTGCAAGTCAGGGTAATATCGATTGGAGATTAGCTTTCCACGCATACAATTATCCACTTACAAACAATATGGCATGGGCTCCAACAGACAAGATTCAGCGTAATCAGAATACAAAGTATATCTCTGTATATAACGTAGATGTTCTTACTGATTTCTTAAGCCAGCCAGCATTTTTATCACCTAGTGGCGCAGTTAGAACAGTTAAGCTTTCTGAGCAGGGATACACATCTTCAGGCGGTGAAGAGCCACAGGCAGTTTCTATCGTATATGCGATACTTGTAGCCAACAACAACAGCCACATTGATGGAATTATTCTAGCTCGTGAAAAGGATGATCCATATATCGAAATGCCACAGGGCCTTGCAAATGGTTTGATGGATATTAATAATCATGCCAAGATTTCTTATAACTTCTATAAGAATGCAGAAAGTCCAGATACAATTGCTAAGGCAAGCGGAATGGCGGGAGTGGATTTGAATTCACTTTTAGCACCTAGATAAATAACAATCTTGTTATAGATATGATATAATACAAGCGTTGGGGTTGATTTTTGTCAACCTTGATGCTTGTTTTTTAATATCAAAATACTTGAGGAAGAATATGTCAAAGAAAATTTCAATTGTAGTATCAGTATATAATGAGGAGCTTGGGCTTAATCAGTTTTATGAGCATACCAGTCCTATTGTTAAGGATGCATGTGGCAAAGCTGGATGGGACTACGAGCTTATTTTTGTAAATGATGGCAGCAGGGATTCCAGCCTGGAGCTTCTTAGGGGCTTTGCAGCAACAGATGACCATGTAATAGTGGTTAATTTTGCAGCCAACAGAGGCCATGAGGCAGCTATGATTGCTGGAATTGATGTGTCTACAGGAGATGGGGTGGTTTGCATGGATGCAGATTTGCAGCATCCACCAGAGGTCATTCCTGATATCATTGCCAAATTTGACGAAGGCTATGATGTAATCTCTATGGTTCGTACTGAAAGAGAGGATGCTGGCCTTTTCAAGAAAATCACATCTGCAGCCTTTTACAAGGTAATGAATAAGATGTCCAAGGCAAACTTTGAAAATAACTCATCAGATTTCTTTGGAATATCCCGTAGAGTAGCCCTTGTTCTTAAGAAGGATTATCGTGAACGTGTCCGCTTCTTACGTGGCTATGTGCAAAATGTTGGCTTCAAGAAGACTACACTTGAATTCAAGGCCAGCGCCAGAGTGGCAGGAGAAAGCAACTATAATCTTAAGGCACTTGTAAAGCTTTCACTTAATGCTATTTGTAACTTTTCAGATGCGCCACTTAAAATGGGAATTTATGCCGGAATGACATCCTTGGCATTTTCGTTTATTCTGATTGTGTATTCTATAATTCAGTATTTCCTTGGAAATGCACCATCAGGCTATTCAACACTTGTGGTTCTTATTTGCTTTATGTTTGGTGTGCTGTTTATCATTCTTGGGTTTATTTCAGAATACCTGGCGATTATCTTTGCAGAGGTGAAGAATCGTCCGATATATATAATTGATAGTATTATCACTAAAAATGGGGAAGAGAGGAACGAGTAATGAAAAGTATTGCTATTATGGGGGCTAGTGGCCATTGCAAGGTTATAGCAGAAATCGCACTTGATAATGGCTATGACAACATCGTATTTGTAGATTTGAATCCTACTATCGATATGCTTGGGGAATATCCTGTAGCAGATGAGGATACTGATTTGGAGAATTTCATCAATGATAAGTACGATTTTATTGTAGGAATCGGTGATGCCAAGACTCGCCGTAAGGTTCAGGAAAAGCTTATCAGTAAGGGAGCTAATGTGGTTACACTTATTCATCCTAGTGCAGTTATTGCATACGATGCCAAGATAGGTACAGGCACTGTAGTTATGGCTGGGGCTGTGGTTAATCCTGGTACCACTGTTGGAGATGGCGTAATCATTAACACTTGCGCATCTGTTGATCATGATAACATGATTGGAGATTATGCTCACATTTCTGTTGGGGCTCATACTGCTGGTACAGTGGCTATTGGGGACAACACATGGCTTGGAATTGGAGCGGTAGTTAGCAACAATCTTTCAATCTGCTCTAACTGCATGATTGGTGCAGGAGCAGTGGTTGTTAAAAATATCATCAAGGAAGGAACTTACGTGGGAGTTCCCGCTACTAAGATTGACTAATGGATTCTAAGGCTAGAAATAATAATATAGATATCATAAAGGGCATTGCAATAATATTGATGGTTTACGGGCACACCTTTGGCGTGGCCCGTGATTTCATCTATTTATTCCATATGCCCGTTTTTATTTTTGTCAGTGGATACTGCTTTAATAAGGCTCATGGGGCTAGCCTGCAGCAGGCAGAAGAGTATTTCTTTTCAAGGGTGCGCAGATTGCTGGTACCATATATGGGATTTAATATCGTATATGCGATACTTAATAATGTGTTTATCAGCCTGAATTTCTATACAGACAATGGTGCATTCAAACAGGATGTTGTGTTTATTCAAAAGGCTGCCCAGACGCTGATGGAGCGCAAGGGTATCAAGGCACTGGTGGTTGATGCGTATGAGGTTTTAACCCTTAAGTCTATTCCGCAGATGGGCAGCGCCAGCTGGTTTTTGATTGTTCTGTTTTTGGTGTGTGTCATTCATTGCTTTGTGGAGTATGCGATTAGAAGGCTTAGTTCGAGGGCTAGATCAGCTGTGCTTTGCGGATTGCTGGTGGCTAATTTGCTAATAGCTTTTGCCATATCAAATGGATTCGCAGGGGACGCTCCTGTTGCGGATAGGCACTTACAGATGTTTGGCGTGTATAGCTGCTATTTGATGGGAGTGCTTAGCAGGTCATTTGTTGAAGATGGAATGTTAGATAAGCTGATAGCCAAAAAGTGGGTAGTGGTGTGTGCTGGACCTGTAGCATTTGCAGTTTTATTGGGGCTGCTGCCATTTGGCACATTGGAGCTTTCCAAATCATCGATTGTAAATCCTGTTTTTTTGGTAGCTACAACATTTCTTGGCATGGCTATGCTGGCATCTGTTGCAGAGGATTTGGGAAATAATTTCCTTGGAAGATGGCTTACATTCATTGGCAAGCACACTATGTCCATTTTGTTCTTGCACATACTGGCATTCAAGCTGGTATCGATAGGATATTGCATGGCTGTTGGTAAGCCTATGTACATGGTAGCATCCTGGCCAGTAATATTTGATGCCCCAGAATATGTGCTGATTATTTACACTGTTGTAGGGGTGGCATTGCCGCTGCTGGTGGATGTGATGGTTGATAAATTGAAGGCAATTAGGGCGTAATGGGATTTTATCTTAATTTTACATAGATTATATTTATATTGTATTTACAATATGGTAAAATGTATACACTAATCCGAAATGACATAAGCATATTAATGATCCATTTGAAAGGAGAGTATACTATGTACGAACAGATTAAATTACCTTACGCTACAGACGCACTTGAGCCTTATATCGATAAGGAAACAGTTGAGACACATCATGGTAAACACCACGCTACATATACAAAGAACTTTAACGACTTGGCAGAGAAAGCTGGTATGGCAAATCTATCTGCTGAGGAGCTGTTAGGAAGCCTGGACAAGGTGGCAGATGAGACTTTGCGAAAGGGGCTTCGCAATCAAGGTGGTGGCTATTACAATCACAATCTATATTTTGAAATGTTTTCACCAAGTGCTGCAAAGGAACCAACAGGTAAATTGGCTTCAGCTATAACAGACACCTTTGGAAGTCTTGATGCTCTAAAGGAGCAGATGTCTACAGCGGCAGCAGGACAGTTTGGCTCAGGCTGGGCTTGGCTATCTACAGATAAATCAGGCAAGCTTGCTGTATCCACATCACTTAATCAGGACAATCCTATCTCAGAGGGGAAGGGAATGATTCCGTTAATCGCTCTGGACGTGTGGGAGCATGCATATTATCTTAAATACAAGAATTTAAGGCCAGATTACATCAAAGCATTTTGGGAAATCTTAGATTGGAGCAAGGTTTCTGCCAGATATGAGCAAATCTGTTGCTAACAAATGTTTAAATTGATTCTTTAATGTGGTAAAGTGTAAGGAGCGTATGACATGCGCTCCTTATTTTAATGCAATTTAGAGTAATATGTTTATAAAGAGTTTTAGGAGGATATGTTTAATGAGTAATCAAGGCATCGGAACAAAATGTGTACAGGCTGGCTATACCCCAGGTAACGGCGAACCACGCCAAATACCAATCGTTCAGTCTACTACCTTCAAGTACGACACTAGCGAGGATATGGGAAAGCTTTTTGACCTAGAGGCATCAGGCTATTTCTACACAAGATTACAGAACCCTACCAACGATTATGTTGCTGCAAAAATAGCAGCTTTAGAGGGAGGCAGCGCAGCAATGCTTACATCCAGCGGACAGGCAGCCAACTTCTTCGCATTGTTTAATATCTGCGAATGCGGTAGCCATATCGTAGCATCATCATCTATCTATGGAGGAACCTTCAACCTTATCGATGTTACTATGCGTAAGATGGGCATAGATGTAACCTTCGTATCACCAAAGGCTAGCGAGGAAGAGCTAAACGCCGCATTCAAGGACAACACCAGAGCAGTCTTTGGTGAGACTATTGCAAACCCAGCTCTTACAGTGCTTGATATTGAAAAGTTTGCTAAGGTTGCTCACGCACATGGAGTACCACTAGTCGTTGACAACACATTCCCAACACCTGTAAACTGCCGTCCTATCGAATGGGGCGCAGATATCGTTACTCATTCTACTACCAAATACATGGATGGCCATGGTGCAGCAGTAGGTGGATGCATCGTAGATTCAGGCAACTTTGACTGGATGGCTCACGCCGACAAGTTCCCAGGACTTTGCACACCTGACGAAAGCTATCACGGCATCACTTACGCTGAGAAGTTTGGCAAGGAAGGTGCATTCATCACCAAGTGTACATCACAGCTTATGCGTGACTTTGGATGTATCCAGTCACCACAGAATGCATTTATCCTAAACCTTGGTCTTGAATCTCTCCATGTGCGCATGCCTCGTCACGTAGAAAACGGACTTGCTGTAGCCAAGTTCTTAAGCGAGCAGCCACAGGTTAAAAAGGTTACATACCCTGGCCTTGAAGGAGACGAATACTACGAAATCGCGCAGAAGTACCTTCCAAAGGGAGGCTGCGGTGTAGTATCCTTCGAGCTTGAAGGCGGACGTGCAGCAGCCGAAAGCTTCATGAAGAAGCTTAAGCTTATCGCAATCGAAACTCACGTAGCTGATGCTAGAAGCTGTTGCCTCAACCCAGCTACATCTACCCACCGCCAAATGTCCGACGAACAGCTTGAAGCAGCCGGCATCCCAGCAGGTCTCATCCGCGTATCCTGCGGCCTCGAAGACTCTGCCGACCTCGTTGCCGACATCGCACAGGCACTTCGCTAGGAATGCGTTTGCACCAGCTTGGGAGCTGAGTAAGATTTCAAGGCGCCTGCCTGGAGCTTGCCCTCCCGCCGCCGGCTACACACCATACACTGATATCATTTGAGCAGATTTGTAGATTATCTTAATGTGAGTAATCTTGCATCTGTAGGTGTACTTACTAAGCTTTTACAATTCGAAGGTAATGTGTGTAGACAGCGGACATATATATAGTTCTACAAGCATGTGTATTAGCAGGATTACCACCTATTACTTTTTACTATTACATTCGCTAATAAAAATTAAAAAAGCAGGTTTTGAATATATAGCCACCGTGGCACATTCGACATCGTGTCTCAGGTGACCACTTGCGCCGCCATCCTAGCGGCGCATGCCTATATATACAAAACCTGCTTTTTATTTTTCTAAGCTCGTTTCAAAGCAAAAAGTAATAGGTGGTAATCCCGCTAATACACATGCATTCAAATTTTATTATATGTCCGCTGTCTGCATACTTTACTGATAGAATTGTAAAACTTTGTAAGAACACCTACTAATAAAGATGCAAGATTTCACATTTAGATAATCTAAAATCTGTGATTGTATCCGTGCATGGTGTGTAGCCGGCGGAGGGAGGGCAAGCTCCAGGCAGGCGCCCCCCTTTGCAATTTTTGCAAATAAGAAGTATAGTATTCTTTGCAGAAATTTGTAAGGGGAGCAAAACAATGGGAGACAAAGAGAAAAAAGAAAATAGTATTAGTATCAACAAGCTGTTGACACAGGCACTGTTCAAGCAGTATCCGCTTATGATTCTTGGTAATCTTACTCAGAATACATATAGCTTTTTAACTTATAAGGATTTTACATCCACTAAGTGTGAGGTGGCAGGTACCTTTGATGATCTTATTGAATCAGGCGCTACTACTATGCATGAGATGGATAGGGAGCTTTTTAAGAATACATTTTCCCGAGAGAATCTTTTGCAGGAATACAAAAAGGGCACAGATAAAGTAGAAATCAGAGTGATTCAGGAAGGCGACGACGGAGTGTTGCGCCGCGTGGAAATCACAGATTACTTCGTAACTGACGAAGATAGTGATGACATAATGGTTGTGTCATTGAATAGGAATATGTAAAGAAGCCAATCTGTTACAATAACAAGCATAATATTTCTTAGCTCAGCAACACGCTTCGCTTAAGAAACATTATAGCTTGTTATCTACAGATTGGCGATTTATATTTCTATTGCTTTACCACCGCTACACCATATCCCTTCAATATCAACGCCCCAGAGATATCTTCACCTGTCAGCAAATCTACTCCAGTAACATCTTTTACTGTAACTTCCTCAGTATTTCCATTTAGATAGAAATCGTACTGTACATTTTCGCCGTAACGCGTATGCTTTTCCACACCTTCAGGTAACTTCGTATATACGATACCTGCATGCTCCAGCATTTCCCTGTATAGGAATTCAATATCGCTTTGATTAGTGCGGCAAGCAACATAGTATGCGTGGCCATTGCCGTATGCATTGCGGGTGATTGCAGCAGTTCCTGCCATGTAGTCACTATCGTATTTGGCCAGAATATCAGCTGTAACATCTCTTAACAATTCCTGATAATCATGGACTTCCACTGAATATGAAGGCTTGCCAGCTTTGTTTACGATGCTGATACTGTTTTTATCCTCAGGATAAAGAGTATCGATTTCTTCGGAGCGAAGACCAAACACATCTGATAATCCGTCTCCCGGGAATCCACCAAGGTTTGCAAGCAAATCCTTATTAACATATCCGGTGAAGTAAGTGCTCATAAACTGCCCACCGTTTCTAACGAAATCAGCAATCTTTTCACCAATGCCATCATGAAGCACATAAAGCATAGGAGCGCAGATAATCTTGTAATCACTCCAATCCATGTCAGAAGAAATAATATCAGGCTCCACGCCAAGGCTCATAAATTCATCGTAAATGTTCATGCAGGTCTTGTCGAAATTCTTAGTGTCTTTTGCAAGGGCCCAAGCGTCATCGATAGCCCAGCGATTGTCCCAGTCAAAAAGGATAGCAACCTTGTTATCAGATAATGAGCCAGCCACCTGTGAGATGGTTTGTAAATCAGCACCAAGCTGTTTAACCTCCTTGAACACCCTGGTGTCGTTTGTACCAATGTGGTCGATGACGGCACCATGGAATTGTTCAGAAGAACCGCGGCTCTTTCTAATCTGGAAATACTGAACAGTGTCAGAACCAGTTGCAATAGCCTGCATAGAAATAAGCTCATGCATGCCAGGGCGTCTGTATTTGTTGTAAGGTCTCCAGTTTACAAGGCCTGGAGCGGATTCCATCATCATAAATGGTTTGTCCTTTTTCATGCTTCTAAATAGGGCGTGATTAAAGCTTCGCTCAAGTAGATGCTCGGCATCTGTCTGCCAGCTGTTGTGCATTTCAGGATAGTTGTCCCAGCTGATTACATCGATGAAATCCTTCATGTAGTGGTAATCGTAATCGTAGAACATTTCCATAAAGTTTGTGGTAGTAGGCTCCTTGGCGCCAGCACTGCGAAGTGTATCAATCTCAAA
>JAGBJE010000022.1 GCA_017934625.1 Pseudobutyrivibrio sp.
CAGTGTTTGGAATATTTGCGGCTGTCATGATGACAATAGGGCTTATGTGGTCTGCAAATCTGGCAGTAAATGTAAAGCTTCATCGATTCTTAAAGCATACATTTGCAGCTCGTATTATAAAATGGCTTAAAAGTAAGCTTGTAATCATTCATCAGGAATCAATAAAAGTAAGAAAGAATATCAAATGGACCAGAAGAATATGGGCTATCTTTATCGTAATTACGATAATTGAGTATTTTGTTGTCATGACTTCAATAGATACTACTGGTATAGCCCCTTTCTGGGCAATTGAAAAGATTGCATTTGCAGTAGTATTGCATAAGCTTTTAATTAGCTATGCAAGAATCAAAGAAACAGCCACATCTCTTGCAGCTGGTGATTTATCTGCCAAGGTAGAGCTTAATGGAATGCCACTATTTATGGCAGAGCACGCCATGGCAATGAATCAGATTCAAGAAGGAATTAATGTAGCCTTAGAGGAGCGTACTAAAAGTGAGAGGATGAAGACGGAGCTTATTACAAATGTTTCCCACGATATAAAAACACCTCTTACATCCATCATCAATTATGTGGATTTGCTTAGCAAAGAGAAGCTTGATAATAAAAAGGCTATGGAATATCTTGAGGTGCTAAGCCGCCAGTCGGCCCGCCTTAAAAAGCTTATAGAGGATTTGATTGAGGCATCCAAGGCTTCTACTGGAAATATCAAATTTACAATTGAACGAATTAATGCAGGAGTACTGTTGAATCAGTCTATAGGTGAGTTTGCTGACCGCCTTGAATCGGGCTCGGTTACTGTGGTAACAGATTTTCCATCAGAGGATATTTACTTAATGGCAGATAATCGTTACCTATGGAGAGTCTTCGATAATCTTATGTCCAATATAGTAAAATATGCGCAAAGCAACACCAGAGCCTATATTGATTTAAAACGTGAAGATGGAAAAGTCAGATTTATCTTTAGAAACACATCTAAAAATGAGCTGAACATATCTGCAGATGAGCTTATGGAAAGATTTGTCAGAGGAGATAAATCCAGATACACAGATGGTAATGGCCTTGGCCTTTCTATAGCAAAGAGCCTTACTGAATCTATGGGAGGAACGATGAAGCTTGAGATTGATGGAGATTTGTTTAAAGCTATAGTGGAATTTGATGAGGTTACTAAGGCAGAATAATTTTGTAAACTTTACTATTAATTTGTGGCATTACTTCTCCGATATATGATTTAGCAAATGATGTAAGGAGGGTTTTGATGAGTACGATACATAATTCAATGGAATATTATCAGAGTAATCAAGGCTTGCTTTCGATGCTAAACAGTAAAAAGAGTGGTAATGCCCTTATTGACCAAATCATTTCTAACAATGATTTGAAGTTCCAGCGGAAGATGGAATCTATGGGGCTTTCAGCTGATGGCTCTAACAGCAAATACAAAAATGTAGACAAGGCTGCAAATAATCTATTAGATGCTTTGGAAAAGCTTGATGACAAATCATTGTATGAAGCTGAAGCAGGAAAAGAATATGATAACGCAGGGCTATTAAAAGGTGTTAGCAATTTCGTAACTGCCTACAACAGTGCCATAACAAACTTAACTAAATGCGGCGGGGCTTTAAATAATAGTTTTCAGACTGAATTTGTAGAAGCTTTCAAAGCTAAGACGGATGAGTTTGCAAATATTGGAATTACTATGAGTTCTGACAATAAACTGGTGATAGATCAAGATAAGCTTTCTGCCGCGAAGCCTGAAGATATAAAGGCGTTGCTTGGAAGCTCTTCTAGCTATTATAAAAATATTGCAAGCGCTGTAAATTCTATCGATACAATCATTAACAAGGCTCTTGCAATGGGCTCAGGCAATTACAATGCCAAGGGGTTGATGATTTAAAATTTTAATATGTAAGGATAGTTTAAGGTTCATGGATGATATGCCATGAACCTTTTGTGTAAGTAGGAGAATGCTATGCAGTTATCTTTTAACATGGGAACAATATCATTTAATGATGGTCATGCTACTGGACAATCTTTATCTAATCAGCTTTCTGACGTAGTTAGAGGTCTAAGGGAACAGGCATCAAAATCTGAAAAACAGGATGATTCTAAAATGATGGAGAAAATCCAGGCAAAGATCAAAAGTGGAAAGCGGCTAACATCTAAGGAAGAAACATATCTTAAGGAACATAATCCTGAGTTATATCAACAATATTTAAGAATTAGAAGAATGGCAGAGGCTATAGAACATCAGCTTGAAAAGGCAGATTCTAAGGAGGAAGTAAACGATATAATCTTTCATGCCCTGAATGGAATCTCTGACAAGGATCCATATAAGGCTGCGATTGTGGCAGCAATGGATGAAGTAATAAAGGAATTCAAAAAGTCAGATGGATATAAAAATCTTCCTGATAAAAAGGAGGATGTGGCTGAGGATAAAATAAAGACAAAAAAGAGGGCAAAGAATGTGGATGACAAAGGTATTTTAGGTAATGGAAATGATGAAGACGACGATTTTGATGCAATGGCCTGGACTCCATTGCAGGAAGTGATAGATGCCATGCCTGTTTTTAATATGCAGTCTTAAAATTTAAAAAGGAGATTGGAAAATGTTAAGTGTATTTCTGAAAAATAAAAAAGCGCTTATGCCCTTCGAAAAAAAGTTAAGTGGATTTTGATGAACATCATAGAAAACGCACTTTTTAAGGTGACTTTTAAGTGGTATTAGCTGTACACTAAAATTCACTTACAAAAAAGTTAAGTGGAATAATAATGATATATTTAAACACCTAATAATAAAGGAAAATAGTAAGCTTTATAAGGAAAGCAGCGAAAAACGCTTACATTTTAAAAATATGTGATAAGTGGGTTTATAAAAAGAATAAATTACACTTATATTATTTAAGTGGATTGGAGATGAATGGTAATTTCACTTAAAAAATATAGTTCTGGTAGAAAATAAATGCAGAGGTCATAAAAAGTTGACTTCTTGTGGGCTACTTAAGGAAAAAGCCCACAAGAACTTGGCTTTGCCAAGCAATATTTTCTTTCAGAAAATATTGGTCTATGTCCGGTTATTGTTTTTCTGATGAAAAACAATAACCTATAGATTTATAAGTGTATATTCATTAAAATAACTATATGAAACTAGTTAAACAGGCAAGAGAAGGAGAGGCAGTTATGAAAACAGTACTTATCACAGGGGCGACATCTGGAATTGGAATGGAGTTTGCCAGAAGATATGCGGCAAAAGGCTACAGGCTAATCATCACAGGACGTAGAACCGACAGAATGGAACAGCTTAAGGAAGAACTGGAGGTTCCTGTAGAGATATACTCCTATGATTTAAGCAAAAAGAAGCAGTGCTTTGAATTGCTAGAAGCTCTTAAGGATGAAGATATAGATATATTTATAAACAATGCAGGTTTTGGTTTGGCAGGGGCATTCTTAGAGACTGATATTGAAAAAGAAGTAAATATGATAAAGGTTAATGATATGGCCATGCACATTTTATTCAAAGGGATTCTTCAGAAGATGCATGAGAATGGTCACGGACATATTTTGAATGTAGCATCTTCGGCAGGACTTCTTCCAGCCGGGCCATACATGGCTACATATTATGCAAGTAAGGCATATGTTACCAGCCTAACAAGGGCTGTTGCAATGGAGCTTAAGGAAATGGGAAGCCCAGTAAGAGTAAGTGCGCTTTGCCCAGGACCTGTTGATACTGAATTTAATGAAAGAGCTGATGTTGTATTTGCACTAAAAGGAATAAACGCAAATCAGTGCGTTGATGAGGCTATAAGAGGAATCGAAAAGGGAAAGCTTATTATTGTGCCTTCATTTACTATGAAGCTTGCAGCAATTTTTTTACATCTTGTGCCATATCCAATCTTGGTTAAGATTACTGGGCGTCAGCAGAAAAAGAAATTAGGCTAAGCGGGAGAATAGAATGAGAATATTAATTACAAATGATGACGGAATAAATTCTGATGGCATAGTGCGTCTTGCTAAGGCTGCCAAGGAGTTTGGCGAAGTGTGGGTGGTGGCACCAGAAACACAAAGAAGTGCGGCAAGTCATAGCATCACGCTTCATAGCGCTATTGACATTTATCCTTGCGAAGATTTTCCTATAGATGGTGTGCATGCCTATTATTGCAGTGGTACTCCAGGAGATTGTGTGAGAGTTGGTGGACTTAATGTAATGCCTAAAAAGCCTGATTTGGTTCTTTCAGGAATTAACTTCGGGTACAATGTTGCATCTGATATTCAGTATTCGGCAACATGTGGCGCGGCATTTGAAGCAGCTTTTCAGGAATATCATGCCATTGCATTATCTGAGGGTGCATGTGACTGTCATGAAGTAACAGATAAATATATAAAGCAGGTTTTAAAGGAGCTAATCGATATCCCTCTAGCGCCTGGAGTTGTTCACAATGTGAACTTTCCTGGCTGTACGTTGGCTGATTGCAAAGGCATTCTTTATGATAGAAAGGTATCAAGAGGAATGTTTTATAAGGACACCTATGATGAGGTGGAAAACCTGGATAATGGCGGAGTGAGATATATGGTAAATGGTCATTATAATGAAGAGAATGAACCTGGCACAGATTTTAGAGCAATCACAGATAATTATGTATCTGTTGGAGTAGTAAATAATATTGGCTATTAAAGAATCAAAAACGGGTTTACCAAAATGTGATACTTTGCTATAATCATATTAGTTTTTCTATGATTTTTAGGAGGCAATTATGGCAGAGAATAAGAATTTTGTTATAAATGTAAATGGAGATGGTGGTGTTAACATCTCAGAGGAGGTTGTTGGTATTATCGCAGGTCTTGGTGCTGTTGAGGTTGAGGGTGTTGAGTCACTTTCAGGTAATCTTACATCAGACACTATCTCTAAGGCGGGTGCAGGTAAGCTTGCTAAGGCTATTAAGGTAGTTGATAACGAGCCAGGTAAGATTTCTGTACACATGGCTATCAACATGAAATACGGATACGAGATTCCAAAGGTATCTGGTATGGTACAGGAAAAGGTTAAGTCTGCTGTTGAGACTATGACTGGCCTTGAGGTTACAGCTGTTGATATCCGCATCGCAACAGTTAGCGTTGCTGGTACAAACTAGTATACAGTTATTTATTTTTTATGCATATTAATGTATAATTATGGGGTGCTATTTTAGATAGCACCCTATATTAGTCTAAAGTTATAGAAGTTCAGGAGTATTATTTATGAATAGACACGAAATCAGAAAAGAAGTATTCAAGGCAGTATTTATGAATGAGTTTTATGATTCAGAAGAGATGAATCAGGTTATAAACACATTTCTTGATGGAAGAGATAATGCCGAAGAGGAGGATCTTCTTAAGAACAATAAGACAGAAGAGGACGAGGCTTACATCAAGAGCAAGGCGGAGGATATTATTTCTAAGCTTACAGAAATCGACGAGATGATTAATAAGTCTGTAGATGGCTGGAAGACTACACGTATGGCTAAGGTAGATTTAACACTTATTAGACTTGCTTTGTACGAGATTAAGTTTGAGAATCTTCCTGTAGGTGTTGCTATTAATGAGGCAGTTTCACTCGCTGACGAATTTGGAACAGATTCTTCTGCTGGCTTTGTAAACGGAGCCTTAGCTAAATTAGTATAATGAACAAAAATATATATAGTGTATCACAGGTAAATACATATATTGAGCGTATGTTTGCCGATGATTTTATGCTTGGAAACCTTTCACTTAGCGGAGAGGTTTCTAATTGCAAATACAATCATACAGGCCACATTTATTTTACCCTTAAGGATGAAAAGAGTGCTATTAGCTGTGTTATGTTTGCTGGAAAGCGTGCGAAGGGGCTTAAGTTTCCTATGAAGGATGGTGATCAGGTAGTTGTCACTGGATATGTAGGTATTTACGCTGCAGCTGGTAGATATCAGGTGTACGCAAGCACTATAGAGCTTGCAGGCGTAGGTGATTTATACCAAAGGTTTGAGGCTTTGAAGCAGGAGCTTGAAGAAAGCGGAATGTTTGATGCTATGTACAAAAAGCCCCTTCCTACACATGCCATGAAGATAGGTATTGTTACAGCTTCTACAGGCGCAGCAGTTCACGATATTATCCGTGTATCAAAGACTAGAAACCCTTATGTACAGCTAATACTTTATCCAGCACAGGTACAGGGTGAGGGGGCAGCAGCCACTATAGTAGCAGGTATCAATTGCCTTGATCAAATGGGATTAGATGTGATTATTGTTGGCCGAGGCGGCGGTTCCATTGAAGACCTTTGGGCCTTTAATGAGGAAATCGTAGCAAAGGCAATCTTTCATGCTAACACACCTATCATATCTGCAGTTGGTCATGAGACTGATTTTACCATTGCAGACTTTGTGGCAGATAAAAGAGCAGCTACACCATCACAGGCAGCGGAGCTTGCTAACTTTGTTTATGATGATTTTGCAAATCAGCTTGAACGTTATTCTGATAAGCTTAATCATGGTCTAGACTATAAGCTGTTAAATGCAGCTCAGCTTTTAGAAAATTACAAGCTTCGTCTTAATGCTCTTAGGCCAGAGAATAAGCTTAAGTCTAACGAGGCTCAGCTTAAGCTGTTTTATAAACAGCTACAGTCTTTAATGAACAACAAGCTATCCAGATACGAGAATCGATTGATTGCAGTCTCTGGTAGATTAGATGGTTTATCACCTGCTAAAAAGCTTGCCACGGGCTTTGGCTATGTTACAAACGAAGCAGGTAAGCGAGTGGATAGTGCAGCTGATTTAGCTGTTGGCGATAGCATGATTGTTAGAATCAAAGACGGCACAATAAAGAGCCAGGTTACTGAAATAGAGTTTACCAAGTAGGAGTACAAATGGAAGAGAACAACACAAAGACTATTGAGGAAAGCTTTGAAGCTCTTGAGGAGATTATTACTAAGCTTGAATCCTCAGATATTTCATTAGACGAATCCTTTTCTTTATATAAGAATGGTATGGAAGAGCTAAAGCTTGCAAATGAAAAAATAGAAAAGACCAGAAAGGCTGTTATGGCTATCAGTAAGGATGGCGGTCTTGAGGTTTTTGAAGAGGAAGAATAAATGGCAATGGATGTTAAAACAAAGCTTTCTGAGAGGGCAGCTGAAGCAGAGAAAATAGTAGTTAAATACCTACCTGAAGTTAATGGGATGCAGCGTACTATTTTTGAGGCAATGGAATACAGTATTAAGGCTGGTGGCAAAAGGCTGCGCCCTGTACTTATGAGTGAGACCTTCAAGCTGTTTGGTGGCAAGGGTGAGGCTATAGATTGCTTCATGGCTGCTATAGAAATGATTCACACATACTCACTTGTACATGATGATTTACCTTCTATGGATAACGATATGTTAAGGCGTGGCAAACCTACCACTCATGCTGTGTATGGTGAGGGCATGGGCGTACTTGCAGGAGACGCACTTTTAAACTACGCTTTTGAGACTGCTCTTAAATCTTTTGAGGTTGATGGGGCGTCTTACGATAGAAATATCAAGGCACTTCAGATTCTTGCGAAAAAGGCTGGGGTCTTTGGTATGATAGGCGGTCAGGTTGTTGATGTGGAATCTGAAAAGAAGCACGAAACCATGACTGAAGAAAAAATAGATTTTATCTACGAGCTCAAGACTGGGGCACTTATCGAGGCATCTATGGAGATAGGTGCAGTGCTTGCTGGGGCATCTGCAGATGAGATAAAGCTTATTGAATCTGTTGCATCAAAGATTGGTATGGCATTTCAGATTCAGGACGATATTCTTGATATCGAGGGAGACGAGGCAGTTCTTGGAAAGCCAATTGGCTCAGATGAACGCAATGAAAAATCAACTTATGTTACATTCAAAGGTATAGAAAAATCTAAAGAAGAGGTAAAACGTCTTACAGATGAGGCAATAGATATTCTTAAGAAGCTTCCATACGAAAATGATTTCCTAATGGATTTACTTCAGTACCTTGTCTACCGAGACAATTAAAGATTATGGTTCTTGATAAGATAAAGCAACCTAATGATATAAAGAATTTATCTGAGGAAGAGATTAATGCTCTTCCTGCTGAAATACGTGAATTTTTAATTGACCATCTTTCTAAGACTGGTGGACATTTGGCATCTAACCTTGGAACGGTAGAGCTTACAATAGCTCTTCATTTGTTGATGGATTTCCCTAAGGACAAGCTGATTTGGGATGTAGGTCATCAGGCATACACTCACAAAATCCTTACAGGAAGAGCTGATGAGTTTGAGCATTTGCGTCAGTATGGCGGTATCAGTGGTTTCCCTAAAAGAGAAGAAAGTGACTGTGATAGCTTTGATACAGGTCATAGCTCAACATCTCTTTCGGCAGCTCTAGGATATTGCATGGCTAGGGATTTGGCAGGAGAGGATTACAAGGTGGCTGCTGTAATTGGTGATGGTGCTCTTACAGGAGGCCTTGCCTACGAAGCGCTTAACAACGCTTCCAGATTAAAGAAGTCTAATTTCTTAATTGTGCTTAACGATAATGAAATGTCCATATCCAAGAATGTAGGTGGTATGTCTACAAATCTTGAAAGACTTCGTACCAGCACCAAATATGTGGGCTTTAAAAATGATGTACTTAATTCACTTGAGTCTTGGCCAAACGGTGAGAGACTTATCAGGAAAATTCGCAGCACTAAAAATGGTATTAAATCATTAATGGTGCCTAATATGGTTTTCGAAGATCTTGGAATTATGTATTTAGGTCCTGTTGATGGTCATAATATAAAGGCTATGCTTGAGACATTCCGTATGGCTGTTAAAATAAAGGGACCTGTGCTTGTGCATGTAATCACAAAGAAGGGCAATGGTTACCTCCCTGCTGAGCGCCATCCTTCAAGATTCCATGGTACAGATATTTTTGAGATAGAAACAGGACTTCCAAAGCGCAATCCTAATCCAGGATATACAGATGTATTTTCAACTGTTATGCGCAAGATGGGAGATAGAAATCCTGAGGTGGTTGCTATTACAGCTGCCATGGCAGAGGGAGCAGGACTGAAGCGCTTCAGAAATATGTTCCCTGATAGATTTTTTGATGTAGGCATTGCAGAGGAGCATGCGGTTACATTTGCTGCAGGCTTAGCCTTAGGTGGTAGAGTGCCTGTATTTGCAGTTTACTCTTCATTTTTACAGCGAGCCTACGACCAGATCCTTGAGGATGTTTGCCTTCAGAACTTACACGTGGTATTTGCTATCGATAGAGCAGGTCTTGTTGGTGCAGACGGCAGTACACATCAGGGCGTTTTTGATGTGTCATTTTTGACATCTATGCCTAATATGACAGTGATGGCTCCTAAGAATAAATGGGAGCTTTCAGATATGATGAAATATGCTGTGTCAGAGCATAAGGGGCCTATCGCTATTAGATACCCTAGAGGCGAAGCATATTGTGGTCTTAAGGATAATAGAGCTCCTATAGAATATGGTAAATCAGAGGAGATTAAGCCAGGCTCCAAGGTAATGCTGTTTGCCCTTGGTTCTATGGTTAAAAAGGCTGAAGAGGTATGTGAACAGCTTAAGGCACATGATATAGATGCAGGAATCTGCAACGCTAGATTTGCAAAGCCTCTAGATGAGGAATATTTACAAAGCATTAAAAAGCAATATGATTTAATCGTTACATTAGAAGAAAATGTTTTGACAGGTGGCTTTGGTGAGCAGGTCCAGGCATTTTTATATGACAACGAATATAGAGGAAAGGTTCTTAAGATTGCTATACCAACAGAATTTGTTCGTCATGGTAGTGTAACATTATTGTTTAAAGAACTTCATATGGATTCAGAATCCATTACAGAAAGAATTTTAAAAGCATTAGGAAATTAGTATGAAAGAAAGACTTGATGTAGTTTTAGTAGATAGAGGGTTTGCTCCTTCTAGAGAAAAGGCAAAAACAATGATTATGGAGGGCAATGTCTTCGTTAAGGGTAACCGAGAGGACAAGGCCGGCACCAAAATCGATGTGGATGCAGATATAGAAATTCACGGTCAGCAGCTTAAATATGTTAGCCGTGGAGGTCTTAAATTAGAAAAGGCTATGACGCATTTCAATATTAGCCTAGAGGGTAAGGTGTGCATGGATATTGGCGCATCTACTGGCGGATTTACTGATTGTATGCTTCAAAATGGGGCGACAAAGGTATTTTCTGTTGATGTTGGCTATGGACAGTTTGCTTGGAAGCTTCGGCAGGACCCTAGGGTTGTGTGCATGGAAAAGACTAATATCCGTTACGTAACAGTAGATGATATTGGAGAACAGTTAGATTTTGCTTCTGTAGATGTTTCATTTATCAGTCTTACAAAGGTTCTTGGCCCTGCTAAGGCACTTCTTAAGGATGACGCTGAAATGGTTTGTCTTATCAAGCCACAGTTTGAAGCAGGCAGAGAAAAGGTAGGAAAAAAGGGTGTTGTTAGAGACCCTGCTGTTCATGAGGAAGTAATTAATAAAGTAATTGATTTTGTTACAGAGACAGGCTTTTATGTTTTACACCTTGAATTTTCACCAATCAAGGGGCCAGAAGGTAATATAGAATATCTTATTCACATTGCTACAAAGGAAAAACAGGGGGAAGCAATTGATGTGTCTGCTACAGTTAAGATGGCACATGACAGCTTAGACAAATAATGAAAAACTTTTTAATTGTTGCAAGATCTTTTAGTGATTTACATGAAAAATATATAAACATCATCAGAGATTATATTACAGCCCGTGGTGGCATGTGCATTCTTGATTTAGATACCTGCCCTGATAGCTCAGAAACACAGGTTACTGTAGCTGATGATATAGAATGTATTATTACTGTTGGTGGCGATGGCACTGTTGTAAGGGTGGCACAAAATGTTACCAATAGAAAGGTTCCTATAGTTGGTCTTAATTGCGGGCATTTAGGGTATCTGTGTGATATGACAGTTGATAATGTGGAGCACTGCCTAGACCAGCTTCTTAGCGACAATTATAAATTAGATGAGCGAATGATGCTTGAGGGTGATTTAGAGACGGATTCTAATAATCACTACAGAGCGTTGAATGATATAGTGGTAGCTTCTGATGCCGCAGGATTATACGTGCTTAATCTTACAGTTAAGGTCAATGGTATACAGCTTTATTCCCACAATTGTGATGGGTTGATTGTTTCCACACCTACAGGTTCTACAGCTTACAATTTATCTGCCAATGGACCTATTGTCAGTCCTCATGCAGATTGCATTATACTTACACCTATCAATCCTCATACACTTAATTCCAGAAGTATTATTCTTGCTTCTACAGATGAGGTGGAGGTGACAGTGAGTGCTCGCCACGAAGAGGATAAGCCAAAGGCTAACATTATTTACGACGGAACTTACCGTCAAACACTTGAAAAAGATAAAGTTTTAAAAATATATAAATCCAAGTCAACTTCTAATATGGTTATGTTAGAGAATGTGAATTTCCTTGAGAGAATTAGAGCAAGGATGCAGGAGATTTAAATGAAGATTGAAAGACAAGCTAAGATTTTAGAATTGATAGTAAAAAACGAAATTGGTACCCAAGAGGAGCTTACTGCAAAGCTTGAAGAAGCTGGCTTTAATGCGACTCAGGCTACTGTTTCAAGAGACATCCGCGAGATGAAGCTTACAAAGATTGCTGATGGCGAGGGTAAGCTTCGCTATGTTGCCTACAGATCTACGGATGATGACATGAATGAGAAATATGTCCGCATTTTCTTAGATGGTTTTATATCTATGGATAACGCGGGGAATATATTGGTGGTTAAGACTGTTTCTGGTATGGCTATGGCTGTGGCGGCAGCACTAGACCATATGGATTTTCCGGAGATAGTTGGCTCTATTGCTGGTGATGACACTATAATGTGTGCTATCAGAAGCTTAGATGACACCGTATCTTTAATGGGAAAGCTAAAGAAGGTTATAGAAAAAAGGTAAGTGCAAGTATCCTTTTATTTTGGTGAGTCGGGCGGAAAAGGAGAATAAAATGCTAGCAAGTTTGCACGTTAAAAACTTGGCCCTTATTGATGAAGAGGAGATAGTGTTTTCAAAAGGGCTCAATATCTTATCCGGTGAAACTGGAGCAGGTAAATCTATTATTTTGGGAGCTCTTCATTTGAGTCTTGGTGATAAGGCATCTAAGGATTTTCTTAGAGATGCTGATTCAGAGGCTTTTGTTGAGGCGGTTTTTCTTGTAGATGATGAAGCTACTAAGGCAGCTTTAAGAGCACTTGATGTAGAGCCATATGATGACGAAGTGATTATGAGTCGTCGTATTACTGAATCAAGGAGCGTTGGTAAGATTAATGGAGAACAGGTGCCAGCTGCAAAAATGAAAGAGGTTGGTGCCCTTTTACTTGATATTTATGGACAGAAGGAACATCAGTCTTTGCTTAATACCAAACGTCATATGGAGCTTTTAGATGAGTATGCCAAGGACGAAATTGGTGACCTTAAAAATCAAGTGGCAG
>JAGBJE010000023.1 GCA_017934625.1 Pseudobutyrivibrio sp.
ATATGGGGCACGAATCCCAGCGAAGATTTTTTATAAGCTTCTTCTTGCTTAATCACATTATAGAAAGTAAGAATACTACAGTCAATATGTTATCTTGATTTTTAATGAAAGTTTCACAGAAACTAGTGCTCTGCCTTTGAGTTACAATCCATAAGAAGAGGGTAGATGTTTCACTACCCTCTATCAACCACTATTAGTTACTGCTCTACAAAGATAAATGAATAAAATGCAATTTCAGGTTTATCTTCATCAGTATAGAATGTACGTACAAAACAACCGAGGTCCTCATTATATTCTGTAGTCACATCTGATGAAATATTAAATAAAGTGCAACATTTATCACCTGATGATTCTTCATAGTAAGGTGCTGCTTCATCTGATGATACTATACTAAGTACAAATTTACAATCCTTAAAGGTTTCATCATTGGCACCATCTTCATCACCAAAGTTTATAGCTTTGAATGGTGTATGTGCTGATGGATCGTTCTGATTACCATCTACGAGATATGCAATATATCTTTCATTAGTTTCTGCACACTTATTGTATACTCTGTATTCCTTAACAATAGTTGCTTCAGCAAGCTGCTCTTCTGCAGTCTTTTCTGTTGTCTCAACAGATACTTCTTCAACTGCTTCATTTACTGATACTTCTTCTATTGCTGCTTCAGCAGACTCTTCTACAGTCGCTTCCTCAACAGATGTGTTTTCAGTTCCATATTCAGTTGTTGTTTCTACAGCAGATGCTTCTGCAATTGTTCCTTCTCCACCTACTGTCTGAACTTCTTTAGAGCCACAACCAACAAGTGCTCCAGCTACCATAACTACAGTTACCATCATTGCTACTAAATTCTTCTTCATTTTCTTTTTCCTCTCATATAGTGCCACCATATGGTAGCTTTAGCCATATCACAATACCACCGTTTGGTAACATTGTCAAAGAAGGACAATGTACATGAAATGGCAGCGTATTGAAGATTTACGAATTGATCATGATTTAACACAACAACAGGTAGCCGATATACTCGTATGCAAAAGAGAAGTTTATAGAAGGTATGAAAAAGGGACTCGTGAAATTCCTTTGTCATACGCAATTAAGCTCGCTCAGTATTATGATGTATCATTAGACTACCTAGTTGGTATGTCTGACAAAAAGAAAAACTGATATTACTTTCCTTTATTACCATATATGTACAATCTGTTTACAATCTCATAAATAGAAATAAACCAATCTTTAATATAGATAGAATCATAAATAAGCTCATCAAAAAATCGCCAATCATTCAGGCTGATTCTTAACTCTGCAAAATTCTCGGCAATGTCTACTACAAGATTTATATCATTGCTATCATCTAATGCTTCTATAAAATCTGTTTCAGAACAGTTTTTCACAAATGATTCTTTAAATCCTACGCTATTGCATTTAATGAGTTTTTTTATCGAATCATAATACTTCGCGCCTTCATTCTTTAGGTATATCAATAATTGTGCAGATATTTCGATAAAAGCAGTATTAGATGTAGATGATAAAATATATGTCATATGTTGGCAAAAGACACTATAGTCTCTTTGCTCATTAAAGAAACCTCTGATTACATTAGCTGCTTCATATGTAACATTAGAAATCATTTCCTCGTCTGGTTCCAGCTCAAAGCTCTTCAAATCTATATCTTTGATTCTGTTGACATAAAAATGGATTAGCTGGTTACTACAAGTCGTACATTTCTTATTTAACTCATTTGCTCTTTTGGAATCCTCTTGAAGTTTGTCAATATCTATTAGATCATCTTCTCTCTTTTCTTTGTCACTATGTTTAGCATCATTTCGAATCCTTTCATATATCCGAATAATAGCATACAAGCATGCATGTATTTCATCAGTGGAACATAGCTTTACCACATCATGCAATAAAATCACTTCATCAGATATGAATAATAAAAAAGGTGTAATGCCAGAAAAAGTTTTAAAGCATATATTTACAGCTTCAGAATAAGTATCAAGATTATCTGCCAAATTCTCAATTCTATGAGTCAGTTCATCCTGCAATTCAGGGCGACATAATGGAATCCCATGTAGCATATTACTTGGATTATAAAAATCATACACAAATAGCAACGCATAGTTCATACATATAATATTATCTGATGCCTTGTTTAATAAGTTGTCTTTAAAAGATTGAATGTTTATAACATCATATATTAATCTTATCACCCTTTCACCAAATGCCTGAATCAATTTCTCTTCGCTAGTGATAGTAATACCCATAAAACTCGATAATTCTTTCTCGACATCAATAATAGATAATTCATCAACTAAAGCAGTGTTTTTATTGTAATTAGAAATATAGAGTTTGATCTTTTCTATATCGTTTTTTTTCTTATTACCATCATCCCTATCACTATCATTATTATCACTATCAAACAATTTCCCTAGTAAATCATCGTTGTAAAATTTTGAAATCAACTGATTGCTGTCACGCTTATATTCATCTAATTTTTTAAGCAACATACTCGCATCGGCGTCTTTTGATAGATTATTGATAATTCTATGTGAAAGCTCATATTTCAATAGAGAATGTCCTTCTCTTATTCCATGAACATCAGCTACATCTGATATACTCGAAAGAATTTGTCTATTTTTCAAGTGCTGGCTTTTTCTCCCCATAGAGTAATTCCCTTTCGAAAAAAAAATAAAATATTCATCTCTATATGTATCATTTTACCATATACTTTCGAATTCAAATAAAGACTGTCTAAAAGTATCATAAGTATATAAAAGATGCGCATCCCAAAAAAGAAAGGAGGTTGCAACATGAATAAAGAGCATTTAGTAAGCGAAATCTTCTCCAACAGAATAAATGATAATCTTGATGAGATGGAAAGATTATTTGCTTATTATTCAAAATACTTGATACTTCAAGAAGAGAACAATTGCCTTCTTGAGATCATTAAAAAGCACTCTATCCCCGTACATGCTGACTTGTTGGAACGGTTAACTTAATTGTATTCAAGGAGAAAAACATGAACAAAAAAGAAGAGGAAATACTCACAAACTTGGTAAGCGACCAAATACTGGATTTATGGCTCAGATACTTACAAATCAGACCAGAACTAAGAACCTTTTTTGGAATATGTGATGAATGTAAACACTTAAGAGAATTAATCATCAATGGAAATATTCCTATAGAAGATGGTCAACTAGATTTGTTAGATCAAATCATTCCACCAGGTTTGTATGACTAACAATAATATGCCAGTGGGATTTACAGTCCCACTGGCAACACAAAAGGAGATAATGATATGAATTATATAGGTCCAAGAGATGTACAACTAAATACTAATCAAATTACAGGTAACGCAGATGGAACAGCAATCGCATTAGGCATAACTGACGGCGTAAGTTATGTAGATGGTAAACCTACCGATGAGATTATATGCAAAAAAGTAAGCGTAGTTTGTCCTGACAACCACTACAAATCAGTAACAGTCAAAGTTAAGGATTTGAAGACAGCTCTCACACCCGAACTATTGCAGCAGTCAGGTGGGCAGAAGAAAGTGAAGTTTAAAAATCTTACAGGAAAGTTTTGGCGCAATAATTCGGGAGAATATATTCTCAGTGCCAGCGCAGACTCATTGGAGGTAATCGCAAATGCTTAAATGGTTTTGGGATAAGTTAAAAACAATAATACTGATTCCAGTTGATTGGTTTTGGGCTCAGTATACCATGCTCAAGAAAAAAGAGAACTACTTGCAGATCATTGGCTTATTCACAATATCTGTAGGCTCATTAGTTTCTATTGTGGTCGCACTTGCTTATCTGTTGTCAATACCGGTTGCATATTTAATAGCTCATCCTGAATGGATATTAATAGGATTTATAATTTACCTTCTTTATTCCTATGGAAAGTCAAGATCAATGGCTATTCAGGAAAATAATAGACAGCAGCAGATTATTGTGACAGAAACAGACCAATTAGCTTTAGAGGACAATGCAAACCGGGGGTATGAGCCAATCTGCACCTTCATGTTTCAGGTACTACGAGAAGTGGCTGATGAAGCAAATCTGAAACTTCCTGCCCTGATTGCAGATATTGAAATGCCAAGCTGTAAGCACGATGTCATCAATGGAATCACTTACTATCATTTCGTCTGCTATAAAAAGACAACTGAATTGCTTGGTGATAGTGAAATTGAAATATTGGAGCGACAGATTACAAGCGAAATTGGACGGAAGCTAAAGAGTCAAGCTAATTCTTCGATGTTACTTGAAGCATATAAGGATGAAAACGGCAACTTTTACGATGGGGTAAACCTTGATTCTATCGAAGATATGGGAACATACATCAGGTTGACAGTAGTTCCTATGACACCTCAATATGCGATGTTACTTCAATCAAAAAAGCAAAGAAGCTTAATGCGTATCGAAGCAAAAACAGGTCTTAGCGCTTCTTGGGACGATCAACTATGATTTTCGGATATGCAACAGGAGCTGATGGAAAACCATCAGCTCCCATAAAACTAAATATTCAGGATTACTGCCATATTTTGCTCACAGGCTCAACTGGTAGTGGAAAGAGCTATGCTCTTATGTTCCTTATTGGTTGCCTGTTAAAGGATTCTCCTGAAACAGAGGTGTTTATATGTGATTTTAAGAATTCGGAAGATTTCCGCTTTTTGAAAGATTATCCTCTGTACTACGCAGGACAACATTGTTATGAAGGTGTAATGGAGTTCTTTCGTAGATTCAATGATGCTAGAGAGAATGGTAAATCATTCATACGTAGAGTCTTGATCTTTGACGAGTATCCTTCATATATCTTCTATCAGTCAATGATGGATAAGGATAATAAAACAAAGCTCGTTTCAGACGTTACGAATGCTATAGCAACAACACTTAACCTTGGCCGAGGAATAAGTCAGGCTGCATGGCTCGTGACACAGCGAGCAGATTCAAGCCTTTTTGCCAATGGTGCAAGAGACAATTTTCAAGTCGTGATAGGGCTTGGGCGACTTAGCAAAGAACAAAAGGGAATGATTTTTACAGGCGAAGAAATTCCAAATGAACCTATGAAACGAGGCGAAGGATATCTTCTAGCTGATGGATGTGAAATACGAAAAGTCAGATATCCACAAATAACCAACTTACGAGACTGGAAATGGCATATATATGACATTTTAATGAGAAGCTTGGAAAACAATGAGAATTCGAGTCAGAGCACGCCTCTGGCGTAAGCTATGACTCGACGCGCCACGGGGAAGTATTACCCCCGTGGTGCACATATCAAAATTGGATTTAGTATTTATGCTTATTACACTTTTGTGCACCCATAATGCACAGCACACACATGAGCAGAAAGAAGGTGATATAAATGGCTGGAGGCGATACACAAGCTGCTAAATGGCAGCTTACAATTAACAGTACTGATAAGCCTTCTGTCGATAGCGAAGGAAATGCTATTAAGGACAAAAATGGTAAACCTGTAACATATGATCACAGTACAATAAAAAAGTTACTACATGAGAATTTTACAACCCTTACCTATTACTGTATGGCAGATGAGAAAGGTTCAAATTATCACACCCAC
>JAGBJE010000169.1 GCA_017934625.1 Pseudobutyrivibrio sp.
AATTACAGGGATAAGGAAAGCCATGTAATCTATGTAACGCCGTCCTATATGACAAAGTGGGGAGAAGTCATGACAATGAAAAGGCGTCATGAGCTTATAGACCACGCCAGAAAAAATGGTCACTTGATTATAGAGGATGATTATCAGAATGAATTCGTATTTTCCAATAAGGCTACACCTAGCTTGTATGCAATGACAGGTGGGGAGAATATAGCATTCCTAGGTTCCTTTTCAAGAGTGCTACTTCCAAGTGTGCGAATCAGCTATCTTATTCTTCCAAAGGGCATTAGACAAGAGTATGAAAAAATAAAGCGTCTATATAACCAGACTGCATCCATGGCAGAACAGATTGCCCTGGCTTCATTCTTGCGAGATGGTCATCTAAACAGACATATCAAAAAGATGCGCAGGCTGTACGAAGATAAGAGAAAGCTTATGTATAAAAGCCTAAAACAAGTCTTTGGTAATGACGCTGATATAATGCTTGGGGAAAGCGGAATGGAAATGGGGGTTAAGCTATCTAGAAAGAATATCAATGCCTGGCTAGATGAATGTAATGTAAAAGTAAATGTTGTGGAAGCCAGTGAAAATACAGCAACTTTTCTGGTTTCCTGCGCAAAAATTGATATGGAAGATATTGAAGCTGCAATCCTAAAATTAAATTAGGGTTTACAATAATGCTTTAGTATGCTAAAGTATATTCATAACAGTTTAGTACATTATCACACTAAAGTGTTTTTGAAAAGAATTTTGGCTTTAACAGTAAACTATATTACGGAGGACATTTAGTATGAAGAAGAGATTACTTTCAGGTATGCTGGCAGGACTTATGGCACTATCAATGGTTGCTTGTGGCTCTTCAGCAGATACAGCAGCTTCAGATAGCGCAGTTGCTGACACTACAGATACTGCTACAGAAAGCGATGTAGATTACATCAAGAACAAGGGCACACTTATTGTTGGTATCACAGATTTTGCACCAATGGATTACAAGGATGATAATGGTGAGTGGATTGGCTATGATGCCGATTTAGCTAGAGAGGTAGCTGACAGCCTTGGTGTTGATGTGGAGTTTGTAGAGATTGATTGGGATAACAAAATCCTTGAGCTTCAGAACAAATCAATCGATGTGGTTTGGAATGGTATGACACTTACACCTGAGGTTACAAATGCAATGGAGTGCACTAAGGCATATCTTAACAACGCTCAGGTTGTAGTAGTTAATAAGGATAAAGCAGATGAGATAACAAGTGTAGAGGCAGCAGCTGATCTTAGCTTTGCAGTAGAGTCAGGTTCGGCTGGTGAGGCAGCAGCTGAAGAAAATGGATTTAACTATGTAGCTGTTAAGACCCAGGCTGATGCAGTAATGGAGGTTTCAGCCGGTACATCAGATGCATGCATTATTGACCTTCTTATGGCAGGTGCTATGGTAGGTGAGGGTACAAGCTACGAGAATCTTACACACACAGTTGAGCTTACTACAGAAGAATATGGCATCGGCTGCAGAAAGGGTTCTGACCTAGCTGCATATATCAATGATGAGCTTAAGGCTTTATATGATGCTGGCACTATGGAAGAGATTGCAAATAAGTACGGCGTACAGGATGCAATCGTAACACTATAAAATAACAAAGGACATATTATGTTTGTAAACGTAACATTATCACTTTTAGAGGGTTTCTTAGGAACCCTCAAATTGTTTTTATTAACATTAGTATTTTCATTGCCATTGGGGCTTATTATAAGCTTTGGTTCAATGAACAAAAGAATGATAGTAAGGCTGCCAATCAGATTTATCATCTGGGTGGTAAGAGGAACACCTCTTATGCTGCAGCTACTCATAATATTCTACGGACCAGGAATATTCCTTGGAATGAATGTGTGGGGCTCAGGAGATGGTGGCAGATTCACAGCTGCACTGGTTGCATTTGTGATTAACTATGCCTGCTATTTCAGCGAGATATTCAGAGGCGGTATTCAGTCTATTCCAAAGGGACAGTACGAAGCAGCAGCTGTGCTAGGCCTTTCTAAGAGCCAGACTTTCTTTAAGATTGTGCTTTTACAGGTAGTGAAGAAAATCGTACCACCAATATCAAACGAAGTAATCACACTTGTTAAGGATACATCACTTGCCAGAGTTATAGCCTTCTACGAGATTATTTGGGAGGGTGAGCGATTCATCAAGAGTGCCGGAATTATTTGGCCGCTGTTTTACACAGGGGCATTCTACCTGGTATTTAGTGGATTGTTGACTTTGCTGTTTGGATATATTGAAAAGAAGCTGGACTATTTTAAATAACAAGAGTAATCGATAAGTGAGAATACTATGGCGATATTAGAAGTTAATGAAATAAGAAAAAAATTTGATAAAGAAGAGATTCTTAAGGGCATTTCTTTTAGCATGGAAAT
>JAGBJE010000170.1 GCA_017934625.1 Pseudobutyrivibrio sp.
ACTCTTTTAATAACTCCTGTGCTTCATCAACAACAAAAGCCAAATTTTTGTCTTCAAGTGTTGTTGAAGAACTCTGTGTAGAAATATTTGTAGTATTCTTTGATGAAGTCTTTGTATACGTATCTACTTTTTCATCAGGGGGTGATTTCGTTTGTGTCATATCCTCGTTACTTTTAGGGAAGGGGGTAGTAACATTTTTGTTACCACCTAGGCCTAAAAATTGTCCGGATGGAAAAGTGAGCTTTTCTAAAACATCCGGAACGAGTTCAAGGAACATCACATTTGAGAGAGAAAGCCCTGCAACAACTATGTTTTTGAAATGTCGTTTGACTACACCGAGATCTTCGAGAAAGATGAGCGCGTCACGAGCTTGCTTCTTGGAGATGTTGAATTTCTCCATTAGTTGTTCATAGCTTCGTTGCAGATAGTTTTCATCGTGGAATTTTTTAGAATAGGATACGGATAAGGTGGTTTCGTCTCGTTCTTCTGTAGGACGATACCAATAGACAATATCCGCCAAAATAAGAATGGCAAGAGGGTTGGTTTTTCCTTTGTCATTTATGATGGTGTAATACCATGATTCCGGAACGATATTTCCGGTTAAATTGAGTTTACCTACTGCATCTACAATAGGATTTTGTGTTAATGGATTGATTGATTTTGTCATACATTTCCTTTCTTTCATGTATGACAAGTGAATATTAGATATTTAGATGTGGATTAGATTTGAAAAATGGTTGACCCCCTGATTGACCCCCAGAGGTAGCCGGCTCTACATCCTCCATTTTTCTAGTGTTTTCGGGGGTCGGAAATAGGTTCAAGTCCCATCTTCCGCACGATAAAATGAAAAGACCAACATAGATGTGTTGGTCTTTTCATTTATTTATTGTGCACAAGATTAGATATGCAACTAGCGAAAAAAAATTTTTATGAAAAAAAGGATATCCTTTTTTTGCATGTAATACGTTTTATAGAAGTGTCGTTATAATGCATAAAGGGAGGCAAAAATGGGCACAATTAGAGAAATGATTGAGCAGATGGAGAAGGAAAATCTTAGTCCTTATGCCACACAGAGTGCTAATTCTCGCGGACGTGAGAAGGATGAGCCACAGTGTGATATCAGACCTTTATTCCAAAGGGATAGGGATAGAATCCTTCACAGTAAGGCGTTTCGTCGCCTTAAGAACAAGACGCAAGTATTTCTTACTCCTCAGGGTGATCACTACAGAACGAGATTATCTCATACCCTCGAAGTTTCACAGAATGCCAGAACAATAGCTAAGGCTCTTCGTCTTAATGAGGATCTGGTTGAAGCTATTGCGTTAGGCCATGACTTGGGCCATACACCTTTTGGCCATGCAGGTGAGGCACAGCTTAATGCTATGTGCTCTACTGGCTTTGTGCATTCAGAGCAGAGCGTGCGCATTGTGGAAAAGCTTGAAAAGGGTGGTCAGGGACTTAATCTTACGTGGGAGGTTCGTGATGGTATTCGCAATCACCAGACTAGCGGACATCCAGCCACACCAGAGGGGCAGATTGTTAGATTGTCAGATAAGATTGCCTATGTAAACAGTGATATTGATGATGCTATCAGAGCACATATTCTTACTGAGGATGATATACCAATGGAAATCAGAAAAACACTTGGTATGTCTTCAGCAGTGCGCTTAGATACACTTATTCATGATGTTATCATTGAAAGCAAGGATAGCCCTGTGATTAAGATGTCACCAGAGATTGAGGAAGCTATGTCTGAACTTCGCAAGTTTATGTTTGCGAATGTTTACAAGGATTCTGTTGCCAAGGTGGAGGAAGTAAAGGCTAAGCGTATGATTCGTGAACTTTACGAATACTACACTTATCATTTTGAAGAGCTTCCAGATAGATATAGAGCAATGGAGGATGATGGCACTAGCCAGGAACGCATCATTTGTGACTATATTTCTGGTATGACAGACCAATATTGTATTACCAAATTCAACGAATACTTCATGCCTAAGGCGTGGGTAGTAGATGGATTTTAATAAACAAACTAAATTTTCGGGAGAATAAATGCCTTATTATTCTGATGAAATCATCGAAGAAGTTCGCTCCAGAACAGATATAGTCGATGTAATTTCAAAATATGTTAACTTACAAAAAAAGGGCAGCCAATATTTTGGACTTTGTCCCTTTCATAATGAAAAGACAGGTTCCTTTTCTGTAAGTCCGCAGAAGCAGATGTATTATTGCTTTGGATGTGGTGCAGGAGGAAATGTTTTTAGCTTTCTGATGGCATACGAGAACATGACCTTTAAAGAAGCTATTGAAGATTTAGCTCCTAAGTGTGGCGTTACACTTCCTCAAAGGGAGATGACAGCACAGGAAAGACAGCGTGCAGATAAAAGAACCAGGCTCTTTGAAATCAACAAGGAGGCGGCAGCCTACTATTATAAGATGCTACGCTCCCCTGAGGGGCAGCAGGCTATGGCCTATTTTACAAAGCGAGAGCTAACAGCTGATACCCTTCACAAATTTGGCTTAGGATGTACCAGCAAATACTCTGATTCTTTGTATAAATACCTTAGAGGCAAGGGATATGATGATAATATCTTAAAGGACTGCGGCCTTGTTACCATTGATGAAAAGCGCGGTGGCCACGATAAGTTCTGGAATAGGGCAATGTTTCCTATATTCGATGCTAATGGCAAGGTGGTTGCCTTCGGTGGAAGAGTAATGGGTGATGGAGAGCCAAAATACTTAAACTCTCCAGAGACGGAAATATTCAACAAATCTAAAACACTTTTTGGCTTGTACTTTGCTAGAAAGACCAGACGCCAGCAGTTTATACTATGCGAAGGCTATATGGATGTTATTTCCCTTCATCAGGCAGGCTTTGACAATGCGGTGGCATCTCTTGGAACGGCTCTTACAGAAGGCCACGCTGGAATGCTTAAACGCTATGTTAAGGATGTATATCTTAGCTATGATTCAGATGGCGCCGGACAAAAGGCTGCTCTTAGGGCGATACCTATTCTTAAGAATGCAGGTATTTCTTGTAGGATCATTAATATGTCCCCTTACAAGGACCCTGATGAATTTATCAAGGCTCTTGGTGCTGAAGAATACGAAAAGCGCATTCAAAATGCTGAAAACAGCTTTATGTATCAGGTGCGAATGAAGGAAAAAAATTACGACCTTACTGATCCTGAAAAGAAATCAGATTTCCAAAAGGAAGTTGCAAGGATGATTGTTACAGAGTTTCCTACTCAGCTTGAGAGGGAAAACTACACAGAATCTGTTGCAGCAAGGTTCAATATTCCAAAAGCAGCTTTGGCTAAGTACATTTTAGAGCTTGGTCAATCGGGAATTACAGCTAAAAACAGCAATGCAACCAGAGAAAGCAGGCAGGCAAATCAAAGGCCTAAGGATGATGGTATGAAGATGTCGCAGCGTCTGCTACTTACATGGCTTGTAGAACAAAATGATATTTATTCCAAAATAAAGGATTATGTAACTCCTTCGGATTTTGAAGAGGGAGTATATAAAAAGGTGGCGGTTGAGGTGTTTGACAGCCTAAGCCAAAATAACACAGTTGATACAGCTCGAATCGTAGATATGTTTATGGAAGAGGAAGAGCGAAAGACTGTGGCAGCTATATTCAACACTACAGTTGGAGAGCTGACAGACAATACGGATCTTAGCAAGGCTCTTAAAGAGACATTGCTTAGAATAAAAAAGAATTCACTGGAGCTTGCCCAGAAAAATGGAGCAGATTTAAAGAGCTTAGTGGATGGCAAAAAGCAACTACAGCGTCTTGAACGCTTAGATATTTCAATCTAGAAAGGAATCAAAATGGCAAAAAAGAAAGTTGACGAATTAATCGAAAACGGAGATTTAAAAGCTGCAGCTGATGCATTTTTAGCAGAGGCTGATGAAGAGGCGGCAGAGGAAGATGATGCTGATGTAGAGGCCGATGACAAGGATGTTGATTTCGGTGATATGGAGGAAATCTCAGCTGAGGATCTCGAGTTTAATGAGCATGATTTTGACAACATTGATGAGACAGAAGAAGATGATGATGTAGATGAATTCTTAGCATCAGTTGGTGCAAAGACATCTGTTGATGTAGATGATGATGACGTAGATGATGACGATGAGGATTCATTCGGTAGCGATGAGCTTGATTCAAAGGTGGCAGAGCTTGTTAAAATAGCAAAGTCTCAAAAGAGTATCATCGAAGATTACGAAATTTCAGAGTTCTTAAAGGATTATAAAATCGACGCTAAGCAGATGGAACGAATCCTTACTTACCTTGATAAGAAGGGAATTGATGTAAACTTTTCATCTGGTCCATCAGATGCACTTTTACTTGCAAGTGATGATGAGGATATGGAAGACATCGATATGTCTGTTCCAGACTCAGTAAGCATCGAAGATCCAGTTCGTATGTACCTTAAGGAAATTGGTAAGGTACCACTTCTTTCAGCAGAGGAAGAGGTTGAGCTTGCTCAGCGTATGGAAGATGGAGATCAGGAAGCAAAGAATAAGCTTGCTGAGGCAAACCTTCGACTTGTTGTTTCTATTGCAAAGCGTTATGTTGGACGTGGCATGCTCTTCCTTGACCTTATTCAAGAGGGTAACCTTGGTCTTATGAAGGCTGTTGAGAAGTTTGATTACCACAAGGGTTACAAGTTCTCTACATATGCTACATGGTGGATTCGTCAGGCTATTACACGAGCTATTGCTGACCAGGCTCGTACAATCCGTATCCCTGTACATATGGTTGAGACTATCAACAAACTTATCAGAGTTTCACGTCAGTTACTACAGGAGTACGGCCGCGAACCTACTCCAGAGGAGATTGCTGAGGCAATGGGTATTACAGTAGACAGAGTACATGAAATCCTTAAGATTTCTCAGGAGCCAGTTTCTCTTGAGACACCTATTGGTGAGGAGGAAGACAGCCACCTTGGTGATTTCCTTCCAGATGAGAATGTTCCAGTTCCAGCAGAGGCAGCCACATTTACTCTTCTTAAGGAGCAGTTACATGAGGTGCTTGATACACTTACTGAGCGTGAGCAGCGTGTCCTTATCCTTAGATTCGGTCTTGAGGATGGAAAGGCTCGCACACTTGAGGAAGTAGGTAAGGAGTTCAACGTTACACGTGAGCGTATTCGTCAGATTGAGGCAAAGGCATTAAGAAAGCTTCGTCATCCAAGCCGCAGCCGCAAGCTTAAGGATTACTTAGACCAATAAAATAAGGACAAAATAAACAAAATAGACATAAATAAATGGTAAAATTATCGGAAAGATTACAAATTATATATGGTATGGTGCCTAAGTGTAATACCGTTTGCGATGTAGGCTGCGATCATGGCTATTTAGCTATCTCCTTATTAGAAGGAGGTGTTTGTAGCCAGGCCATTGCAATGGATGTAAACAAAGGTCCACTTAATTCAGCTAAGGAAAATGTTAAGGTTCATGGCTTATCAGATAAGGTAGATTTTAGACTATCAGATGGGCTTTCTAAGCTTACTGCTTCTGAGGCTGATACCATATGTATTTGTGGTATGGGTGGCGCACTTATTACTAGAATACTTGATTCAGGTATTGATGTGGCAAAAAGCGCAAAGATTCTTATATTAGAGCCACAATCAGAATATGATAAGCTAAGGGGATTTTTAGCTGCAAATCATTTTTCATTTTTGGATGAAGAGCTTTGCATAGAAGAAGGTAAAATCTATCCGATTATAAAGGTTAGCTATACACCAGATTCATCTGTGAAATTGTCAAGGGATGAGCTTTTGTATGGCCCTGTTATCATCAAAAAGAAATTGCCATTACTTGCACGTCTTCTTGATAAGAATAAAAATGAATACTTGTCAATTCTAGAAAAGTTAAGGTCAAGAAAGGATATAGCGGACGGTTCACCTATACAAAAAAGAATAGATGAGCTTGAGGATGAGCTTTGTATCATCGAAAGGCTTATAAGTGAAATGGAGGGGTAGCCATGGCTAAAGTAATCATTAACGGGAAGGAAGAGACATTTAAAGCTGGCACCACATTAATTGAGATTGCTGCACTTCATAAGGAAGATTACAAGGATGATATCGTTCTTGCTAAGTATAATGGCAATCTTACTGAGTTAAGTAAGGTGGTAAATGAGGATGCTGAGATTGAATTCTTGACTACAGCAGATAAGGATGGAAGAAGGGCTTACAGACGAAGTGTTGTATTTTTGTTGCAACGCGCGCTAATGCAGGTTTATCCACATCCTGAGCATGCATATCTTAGGGTAGAGCATTCCCTTGGACAGGGAGATTTCTGTACCTTTGACGGCGTTGATGAGATTACAGATGAAAAGATAGAGGAATTGAAAAAGGTAATGCATGATCTGGTTGAAAAGGATATTCCTCTTGAAAAGCACACAATTAAAACCAGCCAGGCTAGGGAGATGTTCCATAATTATAATATGATTAACAAAGAACAGCTCCTAAAATATCGAACCAGTTCTACTACAAATGTATATAATTTGGATGGATGTAAGGATTATTTCTACGGATATATGGTTCCATCCACAGGTTATCTTGGATATTTTGATTTACTTAAATTTGAAAATGGTGTTATGCTTATGTTCCCTAATGGCAACAAGCTTACAGGAGACACAAGAAAGGTTGCTGAGTTTAGCAGACCAATGAAGCTGTTTTCTGTTCAGCAGGCTGCGTCCAGGTTTGGTGAGACTATGGGTGTACCTACTGTAGGTGCGCTTAATGAGGCTATTGCAAAAGGCAGAATTAAGGACATTGTTCTTTCCCAGGAAGCTATCATGGAGCGCAATATCGGGGAATTAGCCCGTACTATTGTAGACAGAAAAGATGTTAAGTTTGTTATGATGGCAGGTCCTTCTTCATCAGGCAAGACTACTTTTTCTCATAAGCTTTCAGCACAACTGAGGGCATTAGGCTGTGTACCACATCCAGTACCTTTAGATGATTTTTATTTGAACCGTGATCAGATGCCTATTGATGAATATGGAGAAAAGGATTTTGAATCTATCGAGGGCCTTGATGTTCCATATTTCAATGAATGTATGGTAAAGCTCCTTAAGGGAGAAAGAGTGTTGCTTCCAACCTTTAACTTTAAGACAGGTAAGAGAGAGTACAACGACCATTACATGCAGTTAGGCAAAAACGATATCTTAGTTATAGAGGGTATCCACGGTCTAAATGATAAAATGAGCGCATCGCTTCCATCAGAAAGCAAGTATAAGATTTATTTGTCAGCTTTGACACAGCTTTCTATAGACGAGCATAATCCACTGTCTACAACAGATGGTAGATTGATTCGCAGAATTGTACGTGATTCAAGAACACGTGCTACATCTGCTGCTGAAACCATTGCTATGTGGGATTCAGTCAGGAGAGGAGAAGAAAAATATATCTTCCCATTCCAAGAAAAAGCAGATTATTTGTTTAATACGGCTTTAATTTATGAGATGGCTGTGTTAAAATTATACGTCGATCCTCAGTTATACGCTATAGAGCCAGACCATCCTATGTATGCTGAGGCAAAGAGACTTATCAAGCTATTAGATTACTTCCTGCCTATGGCACCAGATTATATTCCAAACAATTCTTTAGTGCGTGAGTTTATAGGTGGTTCATGTATTTTATAATATAGAATAAGTAATGATAATTAAGGGGCTAGATGAGTAGTCGCTGCCTTACTGTAATGGTAGGGGAGAGGAAAGTCCGGGCTTCACAGGGCAAGGATGCCAGCTAACGGCTGGTGGAGGTAACTCCAAGGATAGTGCAACAGAAATGTACCGCCAGAAGGTGACCTGCCATTGAAAATCAGCTTTGCTGATGAGGCAGGTCGCTGTTCACGATTTTCTGCGTCAGGCTTGAAAATCGTGGAACTGGTAAGGGTGGAAAGGCGGTGTAAGAGACCACCGTATCGTTGGTAACAACGGTAGCCATGTAAACCCCATCCGAAGCAAGTTCTAAGCAGCGCGTACGCGGCCCGCCAGCGCTAGGTTGAACGCTTGAGGCCACTGGCGACAGTGGTCCTAGATAGATGACTACTTTAAAAGACATAACCCGGCTCACAGTCTAACCCTTTTAATTTGTCTGAATATAGGACAATATTTACAAAAAAGACAAGCTAATTATAAATATTAGTGGGAATTATTAACGAATGTGAAATTTCTGTGTCCTTCTAACCGAAAAAGGTGATATAATATAACCAAGTTAAGTCAAAGGGGAAGAGTTATGGAGGTACTTGTTGTTATGGTTTAGAAGGATGGTGAAAAATGGATTATCAAGTAGGCGATTATTTAGTTCATGAGGGTAGTGGAGTTTGTCAGGTAGAAGACATTGATGACATGGAGCTTATGGGCAAAGGTTCTCGCAAAACGTACTATTGCATGTCTCCTGTATTTAAGGCAGGTGCAAAGGTATTTACTCCAATTGTTGGTTCAACTGTAAGGCTTCGTCCTGTAGCTGGACTAGACACATTTACTAGAATTCTTGACAACATTGACGACATCGAGTGTGTTGAAGAGGTTAATGAAAGAGCTCTTCAGGAAAAATTTAAACAGGTTATGGCTGAGTTCACTCCAGAGTCTATGGCTAGAGTAGTGAAGACAGTTCTTATCAGAAAGTGGAATCGTATTGCCGCTGGTAAGAAGGTCATGGCTATGGATGAGAAGATTCTCAATGTAGCAGGTCGTAAGTTATATGAAGAAATGGCATTTGCAATGGGAAAGGATATTGCTTATGCACAGAATCTTTTCGAGGACACAGTTAAGGCTAACCTACAGGATACACTCCTTATAGGTGCTTAATTTATGATATCTTACAAAGAAATTACAGAACGAATTAAAAATAATAATGGTCTTGTCACAGCACTTAATCTGCTAGACAAGGCCATTACTTATATCACAGTACTTGCTTATGTAGCTTTTCTAATTTATGGATTTCTACAGATTCCAGAGGATAAGGGACTTCTTTTATATAGAAGTATTTTAATTCCTGGAGTTTCATTTATTATCGTAAGTGTTTACAGAAAGCTTTTAAGTGCTCCAAGACCATATGAGGTTTATGATTTTGCGCCAGCGCTTAAGAAGGATACAAAAGGAAAAAGCTTTCCTAGTAGACATGTTTTTTCTATTTTCATAGTTGCTTTCACAATTTTACAGGTATCATACGGTATCGGAGCCCTTATTTGCGTGCTTGGAGTAATCCTTGCCATCATTAGAGTGATAGGCGGAGTTCACTTTATAAAGGATGTTGTGGCAGGATTTTTTATAGCATTAATCATATCAATCATTTGTTATGGTATTTTTTGTGGCGTTTTCGGTCTTCTTATGCTACCATTTTAAGTATAGATTTCTGTTTTTCATCAGAAAAACGGAAATCGTAAATACCAAGAAAATAGATTCATCTATTTTCTTGTCCTGCGAAGCAGGATTCTTGCTGACAATTTCATTGTTTGGTCAGCAAGAAGTCACAGATTTCTGTTTTTCATCAGAAAAACGGAAATCGTAATAATTTTTTCTTTTGGGAGTGATATATGAAGAAAAATGCAAAGAAGGCTTTAGCTATATTTTTTAGCGTTCTTGGCTCGGTTTTGGGTTTGTATATTGGAGGATATTGGTTGTTTGCGCGTCCAGTATATTGGCTGGTTACAGGCTTTACTGGGGGTACACTTACAGCTGGCATTCTCATAATCAATATATTTAAGATATTTATCGCATCCACTATTGGAGGAGGTATTTGGTGTGTGTGCGATATTATCGCAGGTTTTTTCAGGGATGACCCTAGAGAAGACTAGTTACTAAAAATTGTTGGGAGGTATTATGAAATGACTGGAAATGTAATTGTGGGACAATCAGGCGGACCAACCGCCGCAATCAACTCTTCTTTGGCAGGAGTTATCAGGACAGCGAAGGATCGTGGTGCAAATAAGATTTACGGAATGCTCCACGGAATCAAAGGATTAATGGAAGAGGATTACATAGACCTTTCCGATTATATCAAGAATGATTTGGATGTAGAGCTTTTAAAGCGTACACCAGCTGCTTACCTTGGCTCATGCCGATTCAAGCTTCCAGAAATCCATGAGGATATGGAAACTTACGAAAAAATCTTCGGAATTCTTAATAAGCTCGAAATCGAAGCTTTGATTTATATCGGTGGAAATGATTCCATGGACACCATAAAGAAGCTTTCTGATTATGCAATTATCACAGGTTCAAACATCAGATTTATAGGATGCCCTAAGACTATCGATAATGATTTGGCACTTACAGATCATACTCCAGGATATGGAAGTGCTGCCAAATACATCGGTACATCGGTTAAGGAAATTATCCGTGATGGTCATTGCCTTGAATATGATAAGGGACTTGTTACAATAGTAGAAATAATGGGACGTAATGCTGGTTGGCTTACAGGTGCTTCAATCTTAGCAAAGGGCGAGGATTGTGAGGGTCCAGATTTAATTTATTTGCCAGAGGTTCCATTTGATCTTGATAAATTCAAGGACAGAGTAGAAAAGCTTTTAAGCCAACAGCATTCTGTTGTTGTATGTGTTTCAGAGGGAATTCATACAAAGGAAGGTAAGTATGTGTGCGAGCTTGGTGATAATGTAGAGTTCGTTGATGCATTTAACCACAAGCAGCTTACAGGTACAGCATCATATCTTTGCAACTTTATTGGACGTGAGATTGGCTGCAAGACTAGAGCAATTGAGCTTTCAACACTTCAGCGTGCAGGTTCACATCTTGCATCTCGTATCGATATCCTTGAGGCATATCAGGTAGGTGGTGCTGCAGTGCTTGCGGCTGATGAAGGAGATACAGGTAAGATGGTAACTCTCATTCGTCATTCTGATGATCCTTATCAATGTGGAACAGAGGTTAAGGATGTTCACAAGATAGCTAATGACGAAAAACTGGTACCTAGAAATTGGATTACACATGATGGTACTTATGTGACAGAAGCGTTTATAACCTATGCTAAGCCGCTTATTCAGGGGGATGTGGCACCTATCATGGTTGATGGAATCCCACGTCACATTTGTAGACCACGCATAAAAAAATAAAATGTATGGAGGGGTAAAATGCAGGTTTTTCATGGAACAATAATTACATGTGATGAAAACAATACAATCGCAAATTATCTGGTTGAGAGAGAAGGTCGAATTGCGTACATTGGCGATACACTGCCTACTCAATATGAGGTTGTACCACCAATCGAGCTAGGGGCAAACGTTGCTCTTCCTGCATTTGTTGATACGCATACTCATTATTCAGGATTTTCTGTTTTGCACAGAATGTTTCCTCTTAGCGATACAGATTCTAATGCAAAGATTCTTGAACAGCTTGAGAATTATGCTAATACCACAAAGGAAAATATTGTAGTAGGCTTTGGAGCCACTGAATTTGCTGTTTCAGAGGGATATTTGATTCTTAGAGAGCAGCTTGATAAGGCATGCCCAGACAAGCCTGCCATTATTTTAAAGCATGATGCTCATTCAGCTGTTTGCAACAGCATGTTTATCGATGCTGTTAGGTCTAAAATAGAAAATCTTCGAGGCTTCAATGCGGAGACTGGTGAGCTAAAACAGGAGGCTTTTGTGGCTGCTGTTGAATTTGTATCTCACGGTTTGTCTACCAAGAAGGTTATAGACTCAATGGTAGAAACAGCAGATTTTTTAGCTAGCAAGGGCGTAGGCCTTATTTGCTCAGCCAGTGGTCTTGGATTTGTAAGGGACTATGACTTTGATATGGAGCGTTCTGTGGCTAAGGGACTTGATAATGGAATGCAGATTCGTGTGGCATATCAGTGTTCTAATGTAGATAAGATTGCAAAGAAAGACATGACTAGAGTGGTATTTGCCAATTTGGATGGAACCTTTGCTAATCAGGATGCAGCACTTATTGATGATTATGCAGATGCAAAGCATAAGGGTGTATCATATTATGATGATTCCGATGTTCAGAAATTCTGTGTAAACGCCAACCGTGCAGGCTATCAGATAGCATTACATGCGGTAGGAGATGCTGCCTTTGAACAAGCTGTTAATGCCATTGCAATGGCGTTAGAAGATTATCCTAGATTTGATCACAGACACATTATATTACATGGCTCACTTCCAACAGAGCGTTGCTTAAAGATATGCGCTAAATATAATATAATGATTTCTGTTAAGCCATCCTTACTTTCACATCTAGATGGTGTTGATGAGTATATCAAGGGAATGCTTTCTGAGAGTCAGTACAAATTTATTAATCCTCTTAAGACCATGAATGATTTAGGAATCAGGATTTGCTTCAACTCAGATGCACCGGCATCTGATCCAGATCCAATTAAGTGGATTCATGATGCTTGTAATAACAAGAATCCTGAAGAATCTATTTCTGTTTATGATGCTCTTAGAATGGCAACCTACAACGGTGCTTATTCATTGTTTGACGAGAAGGAGCGAGGCACATTAGAAATGGGCAAGAGCTGTGATTTAGTTGTATTAGACCGCAACCCATACGAGGTGCCAGTTAATGAATTAAATAAAATAGGAGTTTCAGAACTTTATCTTAAGGGAAAGCCATACGAAAGATCTAGAACAGGATCAATGGCTACCATGCTTCGCGGCATGTTTCCACAATCGTAAAGGATTGACAATGAGCCTGTAGCTAACAATAATTATGTTTCTTAAGCGAAGCATTCTTAGCTGAGCGTAGAAATATAATTATTGTTAGCGTAACAGGCGTATTATAGTATTTCAGGAGTAATAATGTCTTTATCAATAGTAGTAGGTAGTTCGGGTAGTGGTAAATCCACTACCCTTTATTCAAGAATAATTAAAGAGTCAATGGCCAACAAGGACAAGAATTTTCTAGTCATTGTTCCGGAGCAGTACACTATGTCTACGCAGAAGCTTTTGGTTTCCATGCACCCAAACAAGTGCATTATGAACATAGATGTATTGTCATTTAATCGACTGGCATATCGTGTGTTCGAAGAGCTGGGAGCAGGAATCAATGCGGTGCTTGATGATACTGGTAAATCTCTTGTTATAAGAAGAATTATCGGTGCTCATTTAGATGAGCTAAAGACTCTTAGGAAGAATATTACAAGAATCAGTTATATAACACAGGTGAAGTCCCTGATTTCTGAAATGACCCAGTACAACATTACGGTTGATGGTTTAAAGGAAATGATTGCAACACCTGCTATGTCAGAAAGCTTCAGAAGAAAAGCCTCGGATTTGTTAGTTTTATACGAGGCTTTTTTGGATTTTATAAATGGAAAATATGTAACTACAGAATCTATCTTATCCACATTAAATGATATGCTAGAGGACTCTCAGATTGTCTGTGGCTCCACTGTGGTATTAGATGGATTTACAGGCTTTACTCCTATTCAGTATCAGCTTGTGGAGCATATGCTAAAGCTTTGTGATGAAGTAGCGGTTACAATTACTGCGGATAATGACGAAGCACTGCTAACAAAGGCAAGTGATGATGCTCTTTTTGAAATGTCATCAGAATTTGCTATTAAGCTTAATAAGCTTGCTAAAAATGCAAATGCTCAAATTAATCCTGTAACATATATTGATTCTAAAAATGGTTGGCTTTCAGAAAATGAAGTGCTATCACACCTTGAGAGTAATATCTTCAGAGACACAGTAAAGGTATACGAGGGTAATGCAAAGCCATCAGAGTCTATTAAGCTTGTAAGCCTAAGAAGCATGAGAGATGAGCTTCGGTACGTGGCAATTCAGATAAATCATCTTATCAGGGAAGGCATGCACTACAAGGACATTGCAGTGGTTGCTCCTAATTTGGATTCTTACAGATATTTGGTTTCTAGCATTTGGGATGAGTATGACATTCCATACTTTATAGATGCCAAGACTGAGCTTTTGTTTCATCCTATGACAGAAGCAATTGAAGCACTTTTTGATATTTTTGAGAGAGACTTTAGGCGAGAGGATGTATTCAGGTTCCTTCGAACAGGCTTAACTGAGCTTACTATGGATGAGATAGACTATTTAGAAAACTATCTTATTTCAACAGGAATCCGTGGAAAGAAAAAATACTTTCATCCATTTGCCATTCGCTCCAACAGCTTTAATAAGGATGAAGACCTTATTAAGGTGAATGAATTAAGGGACAGATTTATCGGTCCATTTATGGACTTCGAAAATAATATAAGTAATGATTCTACTGTGCGAGACATTGCAGTGGCACTTTATAAATTTATAACAAGCTTTGATATTGAAGGAAAGATTAAGGCCAGAGGCAAGCTGTACGAGGACAATAACCAGGCTGTAAAGGCTAAGGAGTATGGTCAAATCTACCAGGTGATAATGGACATTTTAGATAAGCTAGTGGGTATCCTGGGGGATGAGAAAATGGCCTTAGACGAGTTTAAGGATATATATGAGGCTGGTTTGTCTGCGGCATCTATTGGAGTTATTCCACCTACATCAGACAGTGTTATTTTAGGTGATATAGAAAGAACCAGACTATCAAATATCAAGGTGCTGTTTTGCATAGGTGCTTCAGATGACGCTATTCCAAAGAAGGTGGAAAACGGCGGTATTTTATCGCAGCTAGAGCGTGAGCAGCTGTTATCACTTGGCTTTGAGTTGGCACCTTCAGATAGGCAAAAATCCTTTAGACAAAGGTTCTACCTATATCTTATGCTGACCAAACCAAACCAAAGCCTTTTTATCACCAGTCCACGTGTAGATGGTGATGGAAAGGGGGTAAATCCATCATATCTTATTGAGCTTTTAAAGGATATGTTTTTAGATTTACAGCTTAATGAGATAGAAGAGTTTACAGCAGCAGATAGATGTCTTTCTAAAAAGAGTGCATTAGATTATTTGATTGAGCTTTTAAATAAATCAGTGTCCTTTGGCTTTGAAGCATTATCAGAAGAAGAGCTGACTGATTTAACTAATCTTTTGCAGTGGGCAAAATTTCATGATGAAAAACGATTAGAGCATTTGCTTTTGGCTGCCTTTTATGAGCATGCTAAGGAAAGCTTCTCGGAGGATATTATGCTTGCTGTAAATGAAGCTATAAATGAGGACGAAACCATATCAGGCTCTGTGTCTAAGTTTGAGCTTTACAATGAATGCAGCTATAAATATTTCCTCACCTACATTTTGAAGCTTAATGAGAGGGAGGAGTTTGCCCTTTCAAGTATTGATATGGGTAATTTCTGCCACGAAGCTATTGAAAGATATTCAAGCAGCTTAAAGGCTGACGGTAAAACCTTTAAATCAGTGACAGCAGATGAAAGGGAGAAATACATAGAGGTTGCAATATCACAGACCTTTGAACACATGGCAAAGGTGGCAACTCTTGAAGATGCAACACAAAAATACATAGTAGAGACTCTTAAGGATACGCTGAGACATACTGTGGAAATCATTACCACACAGGTGTCTCGAGGAGAGTTTGAACCGGAGCTTTTTGAGGAGGTAATAAAAACAGAGATTAAAGATAGTAAGACTGATGAGGTGCTTGCTAATCTAAAGGGAAAGGTTGATAGAATAGACCTTACCGATTCTGATGATAGAGCTGTAAGAATAATTGATTACAAATCCAGTGACCATAAGCTGGATTTAAGCGAGACCTATCATGGATTGTCACTACAGCTTCCTATCTACATGGGCGTAGTGCTAGATAAGCTAAAGGATAAATATAAAGGGGTAGCATTGCATCCTTCCGCTATGCTTTATTATGAGATGACCAACAAGTTCTTAGAGCTGTCATCATCTAAAGCAGCAACAGAGGAGGAAAGGCTTAAGCTTAGCAAGATGGATGGATTACTATCTAACGACCCTGCCGATTTGGCGGCAAATGATTTAACTGTTGGTACAAAAGAGGGCCAGACCAAGATTTCATCTATTGTTCCATACGGCATAAAGGCAAATGGTGAGCCATCTGATAGAGACACTAATGCAATTGAACGTTCAGCTATGCAAACTGTAATTGATTATTCAATGCAGGCTGCCGCTGACACGGCAAAACATATAATAGCAGGGGATTTTGAACCATCGCCGGCACGTCTTGGCAGTATAGACGCCTGCAGATACTGCAATTATAAAAGTGTTTGTCACTTCAATGAAAATGAACCAGGCTTTAGTGTAAGAGCCTTTGAAAAGGCTAAGAAGAATTCTGAAGTAGTAGAATTAATGAAAGAAAAGCTAGAGGAAGAATAAATTGGCATTAACAAAAGAACAGATACTGGTACGTGATACGAGAAATAAAAATATGCTTGTAAGTGCTGCCGCAGGTAGTGGTAAGACCTTTGTACTGGTAGAGAGAATCATTTCTGAAATATTAGATGAGAAAAATGGGATAGATGTAGATAGGATTCTGGTAGTTACCTTTACCACTGCAGCCGCTGCGGAAATGAAGGATAGAATAAGAAAAGCTATCGACAAAGCTATCATGGAAAATAGCAGGGATGCCAGATTAAGATGTCAGGCGACTCTTATTCATAATGCCCATATCAGGACTATAGACAGCTTTTGTAGCTGGGTAGTTAAGAATTATTTCTACGAGATTGATATGGATCCTTCCTTTAGAATAGGCTCATCAGGTGAGCTAAAGATGTTAGAGGATAATATATTTAACGATTTATTATCTGCAAGGCTTGAAAAAAATGATGAGGCCTTCAGAAATTTGGCGGGAGCGTATATCAGTGGACGTAGAACTGATGCTTTAAGGGATATGGTATTTATGCTTCATGCAAAGGCGGCTAGCTTTGCATGGCCTGACGAATGGTATGATAATGCATTAAAGCTTTATGATGTTAATTCATTAGAAGAGCTTGAAACATCGAAAGCTATAGAAGAGATAATTAAGCTTACTGATATGGAGCTTAAAGGCGTTATTGAAAAGCTTGAGAGTTTTGTAAATATATATCCTTTAGATTGTGATTCAAAGGATAAGGATATTCTAGGATTCGAGCTTGGACAGCTAAAGGGAATATATACAGCACAAAGCTTTGCGGATAAATACGCAGCTATTTCCGGAGTGGATTTTTCTACCAGATGGAGTAGCAAGGGAACTCCCCTTAACGAAGATGATATTGCAAGAGCGAAGGCTATTCGAGATACCTACAAAAATATCGTAAATACGTTAAAAAAGGATTTTTATGCTCTGGGTCTTCAGGATATCTTCGATGATATTTTGTATGTTAAAAATCAGGCCATGGCATTATTATCCTTTGCAAAGGAGTATTCGTCAGCTTTGTTAGAGGAAAAGAAAAAACGCAATATCTACGATTTTAATGATGTTGAGCATATGGCTCTTAGAATTCTTAGAAATGAAGAATCAGCTGAGCATGAAAAACGTCCTGTTGCTATAGAGCTATCAAATCATTTTAAGGAAATTATGGTGGATGAGTATCAGGATTCCAACGAGCTTCAGGAACAGATCCTTACAGCTATCAGTTCAGGAAACAACTATTTTACAGTAGGTGATGTGAAGCAGTCGATTTATGCCTTTAGGCAGGCTAGTCCAGCGCTGTTTATAGATAAGCTGTACACATATCCTATGGATGAGAATTCCACATCTGATTCTATAAGAATAGATTTGGATAAAAACTTTAGAAGTCGTTATGAGGTGTTAAATTTCTGTAATCAGGTGTTCGCTCCACTTATGCAGATGGATGTTGGTGGAGTAATGTATGATGAAAAGGCTGCCCTAAAGCTTGGTGATGAAAGCTTTAAGGGAAATCCTTTAGACTATGAGGCAGAGGTAATCATCGCCACTCAGGAATCAGATTCCATGAAGGAAATGGATATTGATGACGGAGATACCTTAGAGGCTCTTGTTATCGCAAAAAGAATAAAAGAGCTTATGGCATCACGCTTTCAGGTGAGCTGCAAGGGTGAAGAGGGACGAGGTCTTAGAAATCTTAAATTAAGCGATATTGTTATTCTTATGCGAGGAGTAAAGGGACATTCTGACAAATATATTGCCACTTTAAAGGATTGTGGAATCCCTGCTTACGTGGCGGAGGAGACAGGCTTTTTTGACAGAGAGGAAATAGATACTGTTTTAGCTATGCTAAATGTTATAGATAATCCATTTAATGATATTCCTCTTGCGGCAGTGCTTCATTCTCCTATGTTTAATTTCTCATCAGAGAGATTGGCATATATTAGAGCAACTAATCCAGAGGTTAGCCTGTATCAATGTGTATTAGAAAAATGGGAAGCTGATAAGGATGAGGATATAGGACATTTTCTTGAGCTGCTGAATGGTTTTAGGGATAAGGCTATTGATACTCCAATCCATGAAATTATTATTGATGTACTGGAGCAAACAGGATATTTAATATATACAAAAGCCTTAAGTAATGGACGTATGGCAGCAGCCAATTTAAATAAGCTTATAGATGAGGCAGTTAGCTTTGAGAGCACCAGCTTCAAGGGGCTCTCTCGGTTTGTAAATTATATAGAGGGGCTTAAGACCTATGACGAGGATTTGGGTCTTGCCAAAACTGTATCTGAAAATGATGAAGCAGTTCGAATAATGACAATTCATAAAAGTAAGGGCTTGGAATTTCCAGTGGTATTTTTGGCAGGTTGTGGCAAGCCTTTCAAGAGTGAAGGGGGGCTTTTTGCTTATCACGATAAGCTGGGCCTTGCTATGAACTATAGAAATCCAGACACAAGACTTTCTTACAGCACGCCTCTTTATAATCTGGTTAAGTTTGAAAATCAGGCCGATGCAAGAGGAGAGTACTTAAGAATCCTTTATGTTGCACTTACCCGTGCGGTGGATAAGCTTATTGTAACAGCAGCTATAAAGCCGTCTAAGGATAAATCCGTTGTGGACAAAATCAGTGAATATTCAGGTGATGCTAAGCTGCTAGATACCTATACAAAGCTAAAGGCCTCTAGCAGTATAGAGCTCATTATCAGGTCTTTAAATGCATCAGGTTATCCTTATAAGCGAAGGGTGGTAGACTGCCAGGAGTTATTTATAGATGAGGTTGAAAAGGCTGTAATAAAGGAGCAGGTTAAATCATCTGTTAATAAATTATTAGATGCTGCAGTCGAGACTTTAGATAATCCTATCGTAAATACGTTATCATTTAAATATGATGGCGTAAGAGACAGTCAGTACAAGAGCAAGTATTCTGTTTCAGAGATTAAGCATCAGGCAATGGAGGATGCATTTATGTTTAATGCAGATGCTGCACCTGCGTTTGTCTATAATGAAGATGAAAGCTATATACCTTTGTTTATGAGAGAAGGGGATGTGGATGATGCTTTAGATGGCAAGGTCCCTTCCGGTGCTTTATATGGAACTGCCATGCACAGATTTTTGGAATGCTTCGATTTTACTAATCCAGATATTGTGGGTTCCTTTGATGAGCAGCTCAAGTACATGAGGCAGATAAAATGCTTGTCTGAGGATGAATTTTCAAGAATTAGTATAAACAAGCTTAAAACTTTCTTGAAGGATGAATCAGCAATTCGTATGGCAGCTGCAGCAGCATCAGGCAAGCTTTATAAAGAAAAGCCATTTGTCTACGGAAGTGATGCCAAGTCACTTTTTGATGATGATAAATCTGGTGATGAAATGATTTTGGTTCAGGGAATAATCGATGTTTTCTGGGAGGAGGACGATGGAATAGTTCTTCTTGATTATAAGACTGATAGAGTAGACTCAGAGGAGCAATTGATGGTAAGATATGAGAAGCAATTGGAGCTTTACAAAAATGCAATAGAGGCTTCTTATGGTGTAAAGGTCAAAGAGGTTTTAATCTATTCATTTGCTTTGGAAAGGAGTATAAATTTATGTACGACAAGCTTACAGTAGAAACATTTTTGGATAATCAGCTTAAGCTATTTCCTGAAAAGGTAGCTGAATCTTATGATGAGGCACAAGAGTTTTTAGAGGATGTATGTGCCACTGTATGCAAAAATAAAAAAGAAGTTATTGAATACTTAGAGGATGGTATGGATATCGGCGGAATGACAGAGGAAGAAATACTAGCTTCCGAAGAGGTCTTTCCTCTTAAAGATGGAAGATATCTTATTGTAGAGGGATAGCATGGAATCAAATTCTAAGATTAATTCCCTGCAGGCACTTAGAGCTATCGCTTTCATTGGAATTTTTCTAGCCCATGCAAGGATTACATATTCCTGGCCTAAGCTTGGGGTATCAATATTTTTTTGTATGTCGGGATTTTTGATGACATACATATACATGGATAGAGATTTGCCAAGAAGCATAAAAGATGCTTTTTTGTTTTCTGTGAAGAAGATTAAGAAGCTGTATTTACTCCACATAATTACAATGGCAGCAGTGGTGATTATAGAACTATGGATTAGAAAGGTTAATGGCAATCCTTTTGAAGAAGCAGGGGCATTAATTAGGAACATCATCCTAAATATATTTTTGCTTCAATCCTGGTATCCAGATAGCACTGTTAATGTAGCCTTAAATGGCGTTGCCTGGTACTTATCTGTAGCACTGTTTTTATATATGCTTTTTCCATTTATTCTTTGCTGGATTAAGGCTAAGGGCAAATCAACGGTGGTGATTACGGCTTCACTTTTTGTGGTGTTGCAGGTATTGCTTTCATATGTGTTTGTGCTTAAGGCTGGAGTAGGGGTTAGATACACTTGGTTTATGTATTGCTTCCCGGTTTTTAGAATAGGAGATTTTATTGCTGGCTGTGCCCTTGGAAAGGTGATATACAATAGACGAGTAAAAGAGTCTGCTTCAGATATTATCGTATATACGGTTATAGAAATAGTGGCTCTAATAATAGGGGTAATTTTTTCTGTTTGGTTGGAAATACCAAGTGAAGAACCATATCTTTTGGCTATTAAAAATTGGTCAAGCGGATATATTATTATGGCAGTTCTTTGGATATATCTGTTCTATAGATGTAAAGGCTTACTAACTAAGGCTTTATCAAATAGGCTATTAATAGCGCTAGGAGATATTAGCCCACAGGCATTTTTAATTCATTATGTAATTGTAAGGCTTATAAATGCTTATATGGGGCTTCATCAGATAGCATTCACGCCTGTTATTACATGGCTTTTATTTATAGGAGAATTATTTATAACAATTATAATTTGCCTGATATATCTTAAGCTTAAAAATACTGACTCTTATAGATAGACTTGGAGGATAAAATGAAGTTATTAAAGAGATTATGTGCTATCGTATTTACGATATGTATTTGCACAACATTTACCGGTTGTGAGCTAATGGGTAAGACTGTGTATTTTGGTGGTTCCAGTGGTTACAACACCGTGTTTAAAATAGGAGATATGAAGTGCTCTAAAAAAGAAGCGCTTGTATACCTATTAAATGAAAAAAATATTTATGGTTCAGTAAATGGGGTCAATCTATGGTCAGAGGATTATGATACTGCTACGATGACTGGCTCAATCAAGGATTTAACCTTAGAGCATTTAACAAGAGTGTATGTGCTTAATTTATATGCTGAGGAAAATGGAGTAGAGCTAAGTGATACTGAAAAGAAAGCTTGTGAAGAAGCAGCAGCTACTTACTATAAATCCATGAATTCTAAAGAGCGTTCATTTACAGGTGCAAAGAAAAAAGACATTATAAAAATGTACTATAGATATGCTGTTGCATCAAAGGTTTATGAGAGCTTAATGAACTCTGTTGATGATGAAGTATCAGAGGATGAAGCAAGGGTAATGGAGGCATTTGTTTTATTTGTATCAGATGAGTCAAAGGCAAATGAGATACAGGGTATGATTGATTACGGATATACCTTTGAGAGATTAGCTTCAACCTATACAGAATTGGATTACTATCAGAAAACCTTTGCAAGAGGAGAGTATTGTGCGGATATTGATGAAGTAGTTTTTAACCTTGATACAGACCAGATTTCAAATGCAATTTCTGCTGATGGTGGTTACTATTTTTTCCAATGCTTAGACAAATATAACGAGGAGCTTTCAGAGGCTAATAAAGAGGTAATTGTAGAGAATAGACGTAAGCAGGTTTTAAGTGATATTGTATCTGATTTAGAGGAGAGATATTTCTCTGATATGAATACAAAATTGTGGGATGAGTTAGACTTTCCAGAGGATGCATCTGAGCTAACAAGTGCATCATTTTTTGAAACATTAAATGATAAATTCTAAATGTTAGAATATTGTTTTTGAAATGTATATATAGTCGATTTTGTTTTTTAATATTTGCAATATATACTAAAAAGAATGCGTATTTTAATATTTATTAGTGATTTGGTAGAAAATTGCAACAATACACTAGCAATTGAGGAATCAAATGGCTATAATATTTCTTAAATAAAAAAATAATGTTTTGCTCATATAGGAGGGTGAAAAAATGGTAACAAATGCAAAGGTAACAGTTGATGATGTAAAGAAGTCAGCTGCAACAGCTGCTAGTACAGTAAAGACAGCTGCAGCTAATGCAACAGTAGCTACAAAGAAAGCTGTTGAGGAAGTTAAGAAGGAAGCAGCAGTTGCATCTAAGAAAGCAACAGAAGCTAAGCAGACAGCTACAAAGAAAGCAACAACTGCTAAGAAGACTGCAACAAAGACAGTTAAGAAAGCAGCTGCTAAGGCTAAGAAGGTAGTAGTAACAACATCAGTAATCCAGTATCAGGGAAGAGAGTTCACAGAGGCAGAGTGCTTAAAGAAAGCTCAGGCTCAGTTCAAGAAGGATTATAAGAAAGAGGTTCTTGAGGAGATTAACATCTACATCAAGCCAGAGGAGAATAAGATTTATTATGTAGCAAACAAAGATCGCGTAGGTTCAGTTGATCTTTAAGATTTATTTTTTAGTTTAATTATGTTGGAATGGAAGCGTTATCGTATATACGATAACGCTTATTTTTTTAGCCTTACAACTTTTAGGATTGAAAGGTCTATCTAAAGATGTTAAACGCATGACATAGTTTAAACCTGCATAAATCAAAGCTATAGCCACCAATATTGTACAATATGCACAATATGCACACATTGAATTTAACTCTATTTTACAAAATCGCCACTTAAACGTTTGAAATGTATGTCAACCGTTTGACATATGACATGCATGATGTTAATATTCATCATGTAAACAACACACGAACCTATTGAAGGAGGGTTAATTGTAATGAAGAAGAAGTTTTTATCACTTGCAGTGGTAGCTGCTATGTCAGCATCACTCGTAGCTTGTGGCGGTTCAGATGGAGCATCAGGTAGCTCATCTAATGGTTCAGGCACATCAATCACTATTCTCAATTCTAAGACTGAAATTCAGACACAGTTCGAAGAAATGGCAGAACAGTACGAAGAAGCAACAGGAGTTCATGTAGAAGTATATAATGCAGATACTGATACAACAGTTGCTTCACAGGTTGCAACAAAGTATGCATCTAATGATCCATATACACTTACAATGGTTGATGCAAAAGACATCTACTCACTAGCAGATGATTATGCTTATGATCTTTCAAACGAGGATTGGGTAGGTCACACAACACTTGGTATCACAGTTAATGATAAGCTTGCTGGTTTCCCATTCTGTGTAGAAGCTAGAGGTATTATCTACAACGCAGATGCAATCGAAGCAATCACAGGTGAGAAATTTGATCCAGCATCAGTTGCAACACTTGATGACTTTAAGGCTCTTTTAGATAAGCTTGTAGCTGGTGGAATGGAAAAGCCAGTTGGTGTTCTTTCTGAGTATTGGTCACTTGGTGCTCACTACTTCGCAGAAGTATACGAGCAGCAGCCAGATCCAGATGCATTCGTTAATTCACTTCTTGCAGGTGAGGAAGACCTTGCTAGCAACGAGAAGTTCAACGAACTTATGGATACATTTGATACATTAATTGCTTACAACTATGCTAAGGGTTCTGCAGCAAATGCTGATAGAGAAGAAACTTCTATGATGCTTGCTGAAGGTCAGATTGCATTCATGTTTGGTGGTAACTGGGATTGGTCAGTACTTAACCAGTACGATTACACAGAGAACATGGGAATCATGCCAGTACCTGAGAACACATCAGATGATACAAACACAAAGCTTGTAGGTGGCGGTTCTAAGTACATCTTCGTTGATAGCTCAGATGCAACTTCTGATGAGCAGAGACAGGCAGCACTTGATTTCTTAAGCTGGCTTGTAAATGATGCAGAGGGTAACGCATTCCTTACAGAGCAGTGTGCACTTGTTCCTGCATTCGACAACATCGATGCTTCAGCACTTGACCCACTTTCATTATCAGTTAAGTCTTATGCTGACGCTGGAAAGCTTATTCCTAACTACAACTACTTACCAGATGATCACATGACAGTAGTTGGACAGGAGATTATGCAGAAGTACCTTGACGAAGCTATGACAAGACCAGAGCTTGTAACAGCAGTTCAGGATTACTTCAAGACAGCAACACCAATTCAGCACTAAATGCATATTTTTTGCGAAGCTGTAAGCGAGTAAAAATTATGCTGTGAGCCCCATGCCGAAGGCATTATAAATGGGCGAACTTCATTGTACAGAATATATTGGGCCTGCAAAATTTGTGGGCCCTATTTATTAAGAAGGGAAATCAATATGAAAACAAATACCATGAGCTACAAATTCAAGCAGTATTTGCTTTTTGCAGGCATATCTACAATTATATTTGCTTGTGTTGTAATCATACCTTTTATCTATGGTTTGTATCTCACATTTACAAGTTGGGATGGCGTATCTCGTAATAAACCATTTGTTGGTATGGCTAATTATGTTAACGCATTTGCGGATAGTGGATATTGGACATCACTTGGACGTACATTTATTTATTCAGCTATTGCAGTTATCTTAGTTAATGCCGTTGCTTTTATCATTGCATATATGGTTACAAGCGGTATTAAAGGTCAGAATTTTTTTAGAGCAGGTTTCTTTGTTCCAAACTTAATTGGTGGTATTGTTTTAGGTTATGTTTGGAAATTCGTATTTAATAAGGCTTTTGTTGAGCTGGCAAACACAATTTCAAGCGGACACGCTAAGTCATTACTTGCCACAGAAACTGGTGCTATCGCAGCACTTATCATTGTATCTGTTTGGCAATATGCAGGTTACATGATGCTTATCTATGTAGCAGGCTTTATGAGCGTATCAGAAGATGTTATTGAGGCGGCTAAAATTGATGGCTGTACAGGAACACAGTCAATCATTCATATATCAATTCCACTTATGACTGCTTCATTTGTACAGTGCTTATTCCTTACAATCACCAGATGCTTCATGGTTTATGATGTAAACCTTTCACTTACAAATGGTGACCCATATGGAAGCTCAGCTCTTGCAGCTATGCACGTGTACAACCAGGCATTCATTAATAAAAACTATGGTACAGGTCAGGCAGAGGCATTAATCTTATTTGTTATCTGTGCTATTATCGGTGGATTACAAGTTTACGTTGGAAAGAAAGGGGAGGTGCAGGCATAATGGAAAACGAAATCGCAGCTCGCAACAAAAAAATAAAGCATGCCATTATGATTATCATACTTGCTATTTTATTTGTAGCATTCATTTTCCCTTTCATAATGGTTATCATCAATGTATTTAAGGTAAAGTCGGATATTACTGCAAACCCACTCGCTTTAATTGGAAGACATGGCTTTACACTTGAGAATTTCCCAAATGCTATTAAGAAGATGAACTTCTTTAGATCATTTGGTAACTCACTTGTTATTACAATCTTTTCTACAATCGGTACTATCATTTTATCTTCAATGACAGCTTACCTTATTGTTAGAAACAATTGGAAAGCAAACAAGATTTTATTTGTGACTATGATTGCATCAATGGTTATTCCATTCCAGGTACTTATGGTTCCTTTAGTATCGCTTTATGGTGGAATCTTTGGTGTGTTAAATCACAGACTTACACTTATAATCATGCATATTGGATTCTCACTTTCAATGGCAACATTTATGTTCCATGGAAGTATTCATACAAATGTACCTATCTCTCTTGAAGAGGCAGCTACAATTGATGGATGTAATAAATGGCAGATTTTCTCACAAATCGTATTTCCGATATTAAAGCCAACTATTGCTACAGTAGCAATTATTGATGCTATGGCATTTTGGAATGATTATTTGCTTCCATCACTTGTGCTTGGTCGTAAGGAATTATATACTATTCCTATCGCAACAAAGGTATTCTACGGCACTTATTCAACGGATACAGGATTGATTATGGCAGCTTTACTTCTTGCAATGCTTCCAATTCTTATCCTATATTTATTCCTTCAGAGATATATTGTAGAAGGTATAACTGCTGGTGCGGTTAAGTAGTCCGGCAATCATAGATGTGCGCCTTCCCGTATAAAGGAGGGCCCACGAAGTGGGAGATTTAACTAAAATTAAGGAGGGGCATAATGGCGACGCTCAAGGATGTGGCAGCTGAGTGTGGTTTGACAGTCACCACAGTCTCCAGAGTTCTTAACAACAGAGGCTACATAAGTGATGAAACCAGAGCAAAAGTTTTTGCCGCAATGGAAAAACTTAATTACACACCTAATGAAGTGGCTCGTTCCCTTTCTAAGAAAGCGACTAATACAATTGGTGTTATAGTGCCTCACATCAGGCACCCATATTTTGCAGAGATGATTAGTAACATAGAAAATGCTGCAAGTAAAAAAGGCTATAAGATTATTCTCTACAATACAAAAGGAAGAGATAATAAGGAAAAAGTATATTTAGACATGTGCACTAGTAATAGAGTTGCCGGCATAATTCTTTTTTCAGCTAGCATTGCAGTACAGGAATTCACAGATAGCAAGATTCCACTTGTTACAGTAGAGCGTTATGTAGAAAATGGAACAGCTGCAGTCGAATGCGACAATAAGCAGGGCGGGGAGTTAGCGGCTCAGCATTTGATTGACCAGGGATGTAAGAGATTATTAAACGTCAGTGGCGTTACGGAAAATTCAATGCCAGCTGATGATAGAACCTTAGGTTTTGAAGAGGTATGTAAAAAGAATGGTATTTATTACAAGGTCATTGAGACTAATATTGGCCAGTACAACAGCTTAGATTATCATGAGCTGCTAGAAGGTGCATTAGAGTTGGATGACGAAATAGATGGGGTTTTCGCCAGTTCTGACCTGATAGCATCGCAGGTATTGCAGGTGTGTTCTAAGCTTGGGAAGAGAGTACCAGAGGATGTTAAGCTGGTAGGATTTGATGACGTTATGATTTCCCAAATCACCAATCCACCGATATCAACCATACATCAGCCAATTAAGGAAATGGCGTCAGCGGCAGTTGATATGGTTGTGGCAGCATCCGAGGGAAAGACAGTACCCAAAAGAACACTACTGCCAGTAACATTAGTTAAAAGAGAAAGTACCTAAACAAAGAAAAGGACAGTTAGCTGTCCTTTTTTGTTATGCAAAAATAATTGAAGGTTCCTTACTCATTTTATCCTCCCTTAGACATTATTAGCACTCTGTATAGATGAGTGCTAAAATTCTATTGACTTTGAGTTTTTGCAGTATTATCATATCATTTAGTGAGAATTATTACAAAGGAGTGACGTAATTATGGGAAACAAAAAAGGTAGTTTATCAATTACAAGCGAAAACATTTTTCCAGTGATTAAGAAGTGGTTATATTCTGATCACGACATTTTCTATAGAGAGCTTATCTCAAATGGCTGCG
>JAGBJE010000024.1 GCA_017934625.1 Pseudobutyrivibrio sp.
CCAGAAGGTGCAATAGTATCAATGCCACTTTTATCAGAAGGAATGCCAAAGGCCAAGACTTTCCTATGGGGAGTATTATCAGGAGTTGTTGAACCAATTGCAGCTATAATAACTATTCTTGCGGCAGGACTTGTAGTTCCATTAATGCCATATTTTCTTTCATTTGCTGCAGGTGCAATGATGTACGTGGTTGTGGAAGAGCTGATTCCAGAAATGTCAGAGGGAAAGCATTCTAATCTTGGAACAATTGCTTTTTCTCTAGGATTTGTACTAATGATGGTACTCGATGTAGCCTTAGGATAAAAAAAGCCTTCCCCCTATGGGGGGCTCAAGAGGTCCAGTGGACCTCTGCTCTGAGCCGACCGGAGCGGCAGCGGAGAAGAAGGTGGCTGCATAGCAGACGGATGAGGGCTCTTTATGAGAGAAGCGTCTTTATTGTTTCAAAGAAATTAGGATATGAGATGACTGGGCACTTCTCGTCATCAAAAGTTGTGTCGCCATCCGCAATCAGCCCGGCTATTGCAAAAGACATAGCAATGCGGTGGTCCTTGTAGGTTTTAATAGTAGTGCCGTAAAGGGCATTACCACCGTTAATAATCATTCCATCATCAGTGGCTGTAATGTCACAACCCATAGCTTTAAGATTTTCAGTGACCGTAGCAATGCGGTCGCTTTCTTTTACTTTAAGCTCCGCAGCGTCCTTAATAGTGGTTGTGCCAGAGGCAGCAGCTGCCATAACAGCTATAACAGGAAGCTCATCTATGAGTGTAGGAATAATTTCACCGGATATTTCGCATCCATGTAAGCTGCTTGAACTAACATGAATATCAGCAACAGGCTCCCCTGAAACAATTCTTTCGTTTAATAATTCTATTTTGCCACCCATAGCCTTGGCTACCTGGATAATACCAGCTCTGGTTGGATTCGTATTTACGTTTTTTATTAATAAATCAGCATTTTCACAAATAAGACCTGCTGCTATAAAGTATGCAGCGGAAGATATATCTCCAGGAACGGCAATCTTTTGCCCTGTAAGCTTTGGATTTCCTACAATAGATGCTGTTAATCCTTCTGATTTAACATCAGCACCAAAGCCGGAAAGCATGAGCTCAGTATGATTTCGGGATACTACAGGCTCTGTAACAGATGTAATGCCATCAGCATATAATCCTGCCAGTAACACGCAGGACTTAACCTGAGCAGAAGCAACAGGTGAATCATAATGGATAGCACGCAATGGCTTGCCACCTATTTCAAGTGGTGCGCAGCCGTTATCCTTGAGTGATTTAATATAAGCCCCCATCTGCGTAAGTGGAGTAATTATTCGTCCCATTGGGCGCTTTTGAATAGATTCATCTCCATTTAATGAGCTTACAAAAGGCTGTCCTGCCAAGATTCCTGATATAAGCCTGGTGGTAGTTCCACTGTTTCCTACATCCAACATATTAGAAGGGGAACATAGTCCGTGGAGGCCATTTCCGTGAATCACCACATGGTCTTTATCCTGAGATATATCTATTCCCATGGCGCGAAAACAGCTTATAGTAGAGCGGCAGTCAGCGCCATCTAAAAATCCTGTTAGCTCTGTGATTCCCTCAGAGATTGCTCCGAACATAACACCTCTATGGCTGATTGATTTATCTCCAGGAACTGTTATTTCGCCTTTTAAAGTTTTTGCTTTTGTAATTACCATTAATTTGTCCTCTGTCGCACGTAATAATTGTTATGTGTAAGTACTGTTTTTGCTTTATCTAAAGAGTCCTGAGAATAAAATTCTATACGAAGAACACCTGGCTCAAATTCTCGGTTGTGAATAATATCGATATTCTTAACACTTATGTCTGCATTTGAAAGCAACTGTAAAACTCCAACAAGAGTACCTGGCTTATCATCAATATCACAGTAAAGCTCAAAGAATTTAAAGCTGCCACCATCAGGGATAGTGATAGAATCTCTGTAATCCTTGGCCTTTGTCCAAAGTTCTAGGATTTCATCTTCATTTGAAGCTGCAATAGCATTTTCAAATTTGCTAAGCTGGTCCTTAAAATCAGAGATAAGCTTAAGAATAGCATCCCTGTTACTAAGGAAAATGTGCTGCCACATGGTAGGAGAACCAGATGCGATTCTGGTGATATCCTTAAAGCCGCCAGCAGCTATAGTCTTGCAAATATTTCTTTCATCATCATTGTCATTTACAAGATTCACAAGTGAGGCTGCAATCACGTGTGGCAGATGAGAAACTGTGGCTGTTGCTTCATCGTGCTCTTCAGGAGTAAGCTGAATAGGAATAGCACCAAGGCTTTTTATGTAATCAGCAAACTGGCTGTAGGTTTCAGCTTTCATCTCAGGGTCTGCAGTAAGAATATAGTATGCATTTTCAAGTAATGACGCGCTGGAATGTTCTAATCCGGTTAGTTCTGAGCCTGTCATTGGATGACCGCCAATGAATTGATTAGTAATACCTAGCTTTCTTGCTACAGCAGTAATATCACCCTTTACGCTACCAACATCTGTAATAATACAATCAGGCTTTACTACATCCTTAAGCTTCTCAAGATATTCACAGTTGATTTTGACAGGAGAGCATAGGAATATAATGTCACACTGTCCAAACTGATGAATCTTTAGAAGACCATTATTGTCGATTAGTCTTTCCTCAAATGCAGTTTCAATGGTAGATTCTCTGGATGCTGTGGCCAGTATTCTTGTATTAGGATAGGTTTTTAGTATGGCTTTTGCGATACTTCCACCAATAAGACCCAGGCCAATAAAGCCGATAGTTTTTGTTTTCATAGCATGCCCCTTTTAACGATTTTGCTTTAACGCTTTAAAGCATTTATTTTATTTAATAATATCACATTTATGCATTGTAAATAGTCTGAATATTGGATAAAATAGAATTAAGTTTTAGAACAACACGGCGCGGCGGGGTAAAGGCGTCAAATAATTTATTGGGAGGTACGGCACATGAAGGTTTTTACTACGGACAAGATTAGAAATGTTGTGTTACTTGGTCACAGCGGGGCGGGCAAAACCAGTCTCATAGAATCAATGGCATACCTGGCAGGTCAAATCTCGAAGCCTGGTACCATCGAGGCTGGTAATACTATCAGCGACTATGACAAGCTAGAACAGAAAAACAAGTTTTCTATCTACACATCTTTAGCACCAATCATTTGGGGCGACACTAAGATTAATTTCCTAGATACTCCAGGATTTATTGATTTCGTCGGAGAGGTTGAGGAAGCTGTAAGTGCAGCTGACGCAGCTATTATTGTTATTTCAGGTAAAAGCGGAATTGAGGTTGGTACAAAGAAGGCTTGGGAGATGTGTGATAAGTTCAATCTTCCAAGAATGGTTTTTGTAACTGACATGGATATAGATGATGCCAGCTATAGAGAAATCGTTGAAGAGCTTCAGAGCCTGTATGGCAAGAAGATTGCTCCTTTCCATCTTCCAATTAGAGAAAATGGAGAGTTTGTTGGCTATGTAAATGTTATTCAACAGATTGGAAAGAAATGGAAGGGCGAGGGGGCACCTGAACATTGCGATGTGCCAGATTACAATAAGGAATACTTAGAAAAATATCGTGAGGCTTTGATGGAATCTGTTGCAGAAACATCAGAGGAATTCATGGATAGATACTTTGGTGGCGAGGAATTTTCAGAGGATGAGATTCGACAGGCATTACGCGTAAATGTAGGTACAGGTGATATCGTGCCTGTAATGATGGGTTCAAACACACTTAACAGAGGCCAATATACAATGCTTGTAGATATTGTAAAATATCTTCCTAGCCCTGCGGATAGAAAGGTTTCGGGAATTAACGCAAACACTAATGAGGTTTATGAGGCAAATTATGATTTCGCTAAGCCAAAGAGTGCTTACGTATTCAAAACAATAGTGGATCCTTTTGTTGGAAAGTATTCTCTTATTAAAGTAAATTCCGGTGTACTTAAGACAGATGATTTGCTTTACAACAAGCATAAGGAAACAGAAGAGAAAATCGGTAAGCTTTATATCTTAACAGGTAGTAAGGCAGAAGAGGTACCAGAGCTTCATGCTGGTGATATAGGTGCCCTTTCTAAGCTTCAAAAGGTAGCTACAACAGATTCGCTTTCTACAAAGGCAAATCCTATTCTTTATATAAGAACACCTATTTCTACACCTTATACCTATAAGCGCTATAAGGCTAAAAATAAGGGTGATGAGGACAAGATTGCTCAGGCACTTGCAAAGCTGTGTGCAGAAGACCTTACTCTTAAGGTTGTTAATGATGGTGAAAACAGCCAGTCACTTATATATGGAATTGGCGATAGACACATCGATATGCTGGTACAGAAGCTTAATGAAAAATACAAAGTAGACATTGAGCTAAGCCAGCCAAAGATTGCTTTCAAGGAAACAATCCGTGGTAAGTCAGATGTTGAATACAAATATAAGAAGCAGACTGGTGGTCATGGGCAGTATGGACATGTAAAGATGACCTTTGAACCATCTGGCAATATGGAAGAACATTACAATTTTACAGAATCAGTAGTAGGTGGTGCTGTTCCAAAGAACTATTTCCCAGCTGTTGAAAAGGGATTGCAGGAGGCAGTGCTTGCAGGTCCTCTTGCAGCCTATCCAGTAGTTGGAATCCATGCGAATCTGTATGATGGAAGCTATCATCCTGTAGATTCATCTGAAATGGCATTTAAGGTAGCTGCTAAGGGCGCTTTCAAGGAAGGTATCATGAAGGCAAATCCAATCCTGCTTGAACCAATCGAAACACTTAAGGTAGTTGTACCAGATGCATACACAGGTGATGTAATGGGTGACCTTAACAAGAGACGAGGCAGAGTGCTTGGCATGAATCCTACAGATACAGGTGGCAAAACCGAGGTACTTGCAGAGGTACCAATGGCAGAGCTTTATGGCTACGATACCACACTTCGTTCTATGACTGGTGGATATGGAACATTCTCTTATGAACTGGCAAGATATGAGCAGGTTCCATCTGATGTTCAGGCTAAGGAGGTTGAAAGAAGAGCTAATAAGATTAAGGATGTAGACGAAGAATAGTATTTAGTATAATAAGATTTTCTTGCAGGCTGTCAGTTTTGACAGCCTGTTTTTTGTATTTATAGGTAAAATAAAAAGAAAAAAGACTTTTCGTTGCAAAACTTAACAGGTTTTATTATAATTCTTGTTTAGTTAGATTATTACGAGGTGAAATAAATGAAGCACAATTTTAAAGCAATTGAGAAAAAATGGCAGGCAGCCTGGGAGAAAGATGATATTTTCAAGGCTGTTGATGGTTCTGATAAGCCTAAGTTCTATGGATTGGTTGAGTTCCCATATCCATCAGGAGCTGGTATGCACGTTGGCCATATCAAGGCTTATTCTTCTGTTGAGGTAGTTTCTAGAAAGCGTAGAATGCAGGGATACAATGTATTATTCCCTATTGGATTTGATGCATTTGGTCTTCCTACAGAGAATTACGCTGTTAAGACAAACACTCATCCTAGAAAGATTACTGATGACAATATCAAGAAGTTTACAAAACAGCTTAAGAGCGTAGGCTTTTCTTTTGATTACAGCCGTACAATCGACACCACTCAGGAGGATTACTACAAGTGGACTCAGTGGATTTTCCTTAAGATGTTTGAAAAGGGCTTAGTTTTCAGAGATAAGACGCTTGTAAACTACTGTCCACATTGTAAGGTAGTCCTTTCAAATGAGGATTCACAGGGCGGTAAGTGCGATATCTGTGATACAGATGTTATCCAGAAGGAAAAGGACGTTTGGTACCTTCGTATAACAGAGTATGCTGATAAGCTTCTTGAGGGCCTTGATGGTCTTGATTTCCCTGAGAATATCAAGCAACAGCAGATTAACTGGATTGGTAAGTCAAAGGGTGCATTCGTTAATTTCACTTTAGATGGAATAGAGGATAAGCTTGAGATTTATACAACTCGTCCTGATACACTTTGCGGTGTTACATTTATGGTTATTGCACCAGAACACCCATATATCGATAAGTATTCTGATAAGATTTCTAACATGGATGCAATCCTTGATTACAGAGCTGAGTGTCAGAAGAAGTCTGAGTTTGAACGTACACAGCTCGTTACTAAAGATAAGACAGGTGTTAGAGTAGAGGGCTTTGATGCAATCAACCCAATTACAGGTAAGAAGATTCCTGTATATATTTCAGATTACGTTATGATGGGTTATGGTACAGGCGCTATCATGGCTGTTCCTGCTCATGATCAGCGTGACTGGGACTTCGCTAAGAAGTTTGGTATTGATATCATCCCTGTAATCGAGGGTGGTGATGTTACTAAAGAGGCATACACAGGCGAAGGTAACATGATTAACTCAGAGTTCTTAAATGGTCTTAACAACAAGAAGGACTCTATCGATAGAATGATTTCAGAGCTTGAGAAATTAGGCTGCGGTAAGGCTGGTGTTCAGTTCAAGATGAAGGATTGGGCATTTAACAGACAGCGTTACTGGGGCGAGCCTATTCCAATTGTTCACTGTCCTACATGTGGCGACGTTGCTGTTCCATTTGAGGAGCTTCCACTTAAGCTTCCTGTAATGGAGAAGTTTGAGCCTGGTACAGATGGTGAGTCACCACTTGCAAGAGTAGAAAGCTTTGTTAATTGCAAGTGTCCTAAGTGTGGTGGTACTGCAAAGCGTGAGACAGATACTATGCCTCAGTGGGCTGGTTCATCTTGGTACTTCTTACGTTACATCGATCCACATAACGATAACGAATTTGCTGCTATGGACAAGCTCAAATACTGGATGCCTGTAGATTGGTACAACGGTGGTATGGAGCACGTTACACGTCACTTGATTTACTCACGTTTTTGGCATCATTTCCTTTATGACCTTGGTGTGGTTAACACTCCAGAACCATATAAGAAGAGAAGTGCTCAGGGTATGATTCTTGGCGAGGACGGACAAAAGATGTCTAAGTCTCGTGGAAATGTTATTGACCCACTTGATATTGTTGATGCATACGGTGCTGATACACTTCGTACTTACGTACTCTTTATGGGTGATTACGGCGCAGCTGCTCCATGGTCAGATGCATCTGTTCGTGGATGTAAGAGATTCTTAGAGAGATTTGCAGGTCTTACAGATATTGTTTCTGATGAGGCTAACAGCGAGAAAATCGAAACAGGAATCCATAAGACAATTAAAAAGGTATCTGAAGATATTGAGGCTATGAAGTACAACACAGCTATTGCTGCTATGATGGGACTTCTTAATGATATTGTTGCAGAGGGACATATTACAAAGGAAAATCTTGTAATCCTTGTTAAGCTTCTTTGCCCATTTGCACCACATCTTGCAGAAGAGATGTATGCTGAGCTTGGTGGAGAAGGCTACTGTTCACTTGCTGCATGGCCAGAATATGATTCTGCAAAGATTGTAGAATCTTCAATCGAAATTGCAGTTCAGGTAAACGGAAAGCTTAAGGCTACAATCACAATCCCTAACGGCTGCGACAAAGACACAGCCCTTGCCACAGCCAAGGCTGACGCAGCCGTAGCCAAAGCCCTTGACGGCAAGAATCTCGTAAAAGAAATCTACGTACCAAACAAGATCGTTAATCTTGTAGTAAAGTAGATTAATCATAGTTACTAAATTGTTTTCATGAGCTGAATGCATCTCAACCTTGGAAAGCGCGAGCAGGAGGGCCCCCTGGAGTTAAGGAGGGACCCTTTAGGGAGGTTCCCTTGACTCCAATGGGAGATGGCCTGCGGGAGCACGGAGTTCTTGGCTGCATTCAGCGGACTATAATTAAGGAGAATAAGTATGAGCAAGATTCAGATGACAACACCACTTGTAGAGATGGATGGCGATGAGATGACTCGCATCCTCTGGCAGATGATTAAGGATGAGCTTTTGCTTCCATTCATTGATTTGAAGACAGAGTACTACGATTTAGGCTTAG
>JAGBJE010000171.1 GCA_017934625.1 Pseudobutyrivibrio sp.
CCTACTATTGCCGTGCAGATTTACCAGTATCTTGATAAGATAATGATTGGTATGTTCACTGATGGAAATACCGAAAACGGATATTATGATGCAGCTATGCGTATCACTAAGATGGTGCTTGTGCTTGTAACATCTATGAGCACTGTTATGGTTCCACGCATTGGCCAGTACTTCTCTGAGGGCAACAAGGATGCCATCCGCGCTGCCATGTACAAGGCATATCAGTTTGCATGGTTCTTAGGGCTGCCTCTTATGTTTGGACTGTTTGGCATTGCCGACAGCTTTGTTCCTTGGTTCTACGGTAGCAGCTACGAAAAGGTTAAGCTGCTGCTTAAAATTGTATCTCTTTTAACCGTGGCAATCTCTATAAACAATGTCACAGGAATCGAATACCTAGTTCCTACCAAACGGGAGAAGTTATACACACGCACAGTACTTATAGGTGCAGTTATCAACTGTTGCCTTAACCTTATACTCATTCCTCGCTTCTTATCTTACGGTGCCGCGTTTGCATCTGCTGTGGCCGAGCTTAGCATTGCTGGCATCCAGCTATTCTACGTAAGAAATGAGCTGGATATTAAAAAGATATTCGCACCAGCTATTAAGTACCTGATTGCAGGCGTCCTTATGCTCGCACTACTACTATTTGAAGATAGATTCATACCTAGCACTATTATTGGTACATTACTTCGAATAGTCTCTGGTGCTGCACTATATTTTGCACTTTTGGTAGTGCTTGTAGATACATTCTTCTTAGAAAATGCTACAATCGTAATTAATAAGGTTAAGAAAATTATTAAACGGAGTTAAATATTATGAGGGCTTTAGCATATATATTAATTGCACTATTTTTTCTATTATGCGTTGCAGTTTTCTATTTTGGAGTAAGAAAAAAAGGGCGCATCATTTTCCTTAGATTCATGTATGCATTCTTTTTAATTTACACCATGGCAACGGGAATCTTTTTTGCACACTATGTGCCTGATTCTTCTCCTGACGAGTCTGCCCACATAGCTTACGTATACTATCTTAAAGAATCTGGTGAAATCATTCCCCACTTTGAAGATATGCACATATTTAACAATGTAGTTATGAAATGGTCAGAAGAACCAAACTACGAATATCAGCTTCCTTTAGTTAATTACCTTTGCCACCCACCTCTTTATTACCACATTATGAGATTAGCTGGTGGCTTTGCTTCTACTGAATCAGACGTTGTAGTAACCATTCAAAAAATGCAGCTTAGATATTTTAGCATGGTCATTGCACTCATTGGTGTTGCAATCATGCTGTATATAGGATACTCAAGGCTTAGCAAGGATCGCCCTTGGCTACATCTTTTATATGCTATCACCATCACCAGCCTTCCTATGCTTTCATACGAATTATGTGCTGTCACTAATGATGCCCTCGCCCTTGTTACAGGCGCTATCTGCATCTTAGGACTCATCAGATTCTGTGAAGAAAAGCGCGGTCTTAGCACCTATATGCTAATTGCTGCTGGAATTTCAGCATCACTACTTACAAAGCTTACTACAGCTATGCTTTGCATATTTATGGCACTGATTGTACTTATCGTAACAATGATTAAAGAGCGCAGCTTAAAGTCACTCTTTGCAAAGGAATTCCTGTTATCTATTCCGGTATATGCCATTGCTGTTATTTACTATGCACTCATTTACAACCGTTATGGCACAATACATCCATCCTTGGAACTAATCACCAGCAAAGAGTACTTCGAAAATACGATATACTATGTTGCTAAATCAAAGCGTGCCAGCTACACATTCAACGAATATCTCTCATACTATTTTGAGAGATTCTTCCTGTCTTGGTCTGGCATTGAATCCATCCATCGATTCATGAAGACTTACACCTACAGTCTCACAGCCATACCATTTGAATTACTATGGATTATTCCAGTGCTCTTATTTACACCTTTAATAAACAAAAGGGCTGGTTCCCTTGCCCTGCCTCTACAAGCTGGCTGGATTGCATGTGTCCTTACATTTATCTACCAGCTCAAGAGCGCTTATGGAACTTATCTTACACGTGGATACTTAGGCGGATTTGCCTCTAGATATTATTTACCATTCCTACCAGTTTTGGCCCTTGCACTAGGCACAATTCTAGTCAGCCTGCTTTTAGACAACGGATTTAATGCTGAGACCGACGAAATCACAGTCTCAGGCTCCCTTGCCAACTTCGGCAAGCGCATGTTCTACAACCAACTAATTTACTCCATTGGATTAGGCTACGCCTTCATGTTGTTCTACGGCAACTTCCCATTCTTCCTGCTCCACTTCGCAGCGTAGGCCGTGCCACGCTTTAGTCCGCCTGTTACGCTGTGACGCGGCAGCCAAGTATAACATGCTCCCGCAAGCCATCTCCCATTGCGGCCAAGGGAACCTCCCTAAAGGGTCCCTCCTTAACCACATGGGGCCCTCTTGCTCGCGCTTGCCCAGGTAGTGAAGCCGCGAACCAGATGTTTAGAATGAGCCTGTAGCTGTCAATGAATATATTACACAAGGAGCCAATCTCGCGACGGTGTAATATATTTATTGACAGCGTAACAGGCGGGCTTCAATACGTCACTTTTCGAAGTGTTGGTAGTCCTTGGATGAGGTCCAGGCGCCGCCCCAGGAGAAGCCATGGGCGGTAAACAGCTGGTAGGCCAAGTCGGTTTCGTCAATTTTGTGTGGAAAATCGGCGGTGCGATCTACATATGGAGTGCTGTTGGCTGGCTCTATGTTGAGGTTGCCATTTACTGTTTTGATGTAAGGGTTGTAGAGGGGATTGATGTCTATGGCCATTCCTTTGCCGTGGTTGGAAATCTTGGTTGTATGGCTGATAAATCTAAAGTTAAAGCAAGATGAATTGTTATCAGCCATTGAAGCTTCATCCTCTGCATTATATTCATCAACAAGCTTAATCTTTTCTATCTGATAACCAGCTTCATAAAGCTGCTCAAAAATCTCCAGTAAATCTTCTGCTATCGCCTTGTTGCAGATTATCTCCCCTTCATGTGTCTGCCCATCAAATCCTGCATGAAGCACATGTAGATATCGTAAATCCGCTAATGGCACTGTACAGTCATCCTTATAAGATTTGCCTTTGATTCTTTTAAAAATCTCACTATCCTCTGTAAATTCTACCCCGTAAAAGTTTTCTGTGTCTTTCACATTTGTCGTAGTCATCCTTACCTCCGCTGTAGTCACTTTCTCGTCTATCGACTCTTTAGAAGCTTCTTCATCTAATTGTTCTTCCACTGTAGCTGTTTTCTCTTCAGCTATATTAACTTCATCAGCTTCATTTTCTTTAACCTTATCTCCATTCAATTCTAGCGTAGAAGATATATAAACATGGTACTCTTCGGCTTCGCACTCATCCTCAATATAGCAAGCCAGCTTTTCATCATTGGTGTATTCCAGCAAATAAACTTCACCACCTGCATCGCTAACTCGCTCTAGATA
>JAGBJE010000172.1 GCA_017934625.1 Pseudobutyrivibrio sp.
CAAAACAAGATTGTTAGATTGCTAAATACATCAGATGTAGGTCTTAGCGCCATGCTAATTTCCGATGAAAGAACTGGTTCAAAAGCCATTCAAATTACATCTAAAGCTACTGGTATAGCTAAGGACGAGGACAAGCTTTTCAACATTTCCTCATCTATATCATGGCGTGAGCTCAACATTCTTGGAATAGATAACATAACTCAGGCGCCATCTAATTCTAGCTTTAAATTAAATGGCAACGCCCATGAGTCACTTTCAAATACATTTACTGTCAACAAGATGTTTGAATTAATCCTAAAGGCTCCTTCAGATGGGCCTACTCAGGTAGGTTTAATGAACGACACGGAAGCACTTTCAAACGGAATCAATCAGCTTCTTGACAGCTACAATGGAATGATTGACATTGGGCTTAAATACAACGGTGCCCACCAGAATCGCGCCCTATTTAACGAAATTTCTTCTATAGCAAGAAATCAGGCTGACGGTCTTGCGCAGGTAGGAATCACACCGGACAATTTAGGACATCTTTCTCTTGATAAGGATACCTTAGCAGATACCATAAACGGCTCCGACAGCAGAAGTGCTTTTGACACACTTAACGAACTAAAAGCTTCTATCTCCAGGGCTGCCTCTAAGGCATCTATCAACCCGATGGCTTATGTTGATAAGGCTGTCGTAGAATACAAAAACCCTGGAAAGTCTCTAGCTGCACCTTACGCAACTAGTGCTTATTCAGGAATGATGGTGAATTACGGATTGTAAATAAAATGGCTTAGCCTTCCCCCTATGGGGGAAGGTGGCTGCGCAGCAGACGGATGAGGGCTACTCATGTTAATACCCTCATCAGTCACCTGCGGTGACAGCTTCTCCCTAGAATGGAGAAGCCTTTTTTATTATTTCCTCTAACCTACGCTCATAGCTACACTGGTTTGCTACGTACTCCCGGCCTGCGGCGGCTATCCGTGTGCGCTCGCTGTCATGCTTTAGGTAATAAGCAGCCTTCTCGTAGAGATCTTCGTTAGAGTAGTACCACACCAGGTGCTTTTCATTTTCAAACTGCATTGGAAGCTCCGCCTGAAAGTTCGTCAGGCAAAAACCACCACTTCCTAAAATATCGTAAACACGAAGTGGCACTCCGCTTTTTATGTTTGGAATCGTAATGTTTAGATTAATCTTGGAGTTTCTAAATACCAAAGGCATTTCGCTCCAGTAATCTACACTGCCCTTATAATTCACTCTTAGCAAATCATTAGTGTTTGAATTGGTATATACACTAACATCATGATGCTTTGAAAGGTCGATAAGTATTCGTCTTCTTTGCTTCTCTGCAATCTTAAATCCAAGTGTCGTAACAGAAAAAATAAGGTTTAAATCAGATAAGGAATCCTCGGATTTTTCAAGCTCAAAATAATTTTCAAGCTCCATAAGAATCTCTGGTGTCAGCATTCTATCTATTATGTTAACTCCCTGCAGGTCACGTTGTGCCTCCATTGTAGCTTCGAAATATCCTCGCAGATATTCTGGCAGAGTATATTCCATCTTATCGTAGGAATTCTTCTCGTAAAGAGAGCCTACAAAACTAATATCATTCTGGTAGATTGCCTCATCCCCACTATTTGCAAACAGATAATCCAGCCTCTCTTGGTTCACAGCCAGTGGCAAGTGGTACACATGCTCTACACCCATTCCCCTGAATTCTTCCACATTAGTAAGATCAAACAAAAATATACGGTTTACATCATTAAACACCGACTTGTGGTACATGGAAATCAGAGGATTATCACAGCTCCAACATACATAGAGCAAGCCGCACTCCTGACACACATTAGAAATCAGCGGAAAATAATTTACCGTAAATACGAACTCAAACACCTCCGCCTTTATAATCCCCTTAAGCTTTGCCGCAAACTCTTCATCCACATCATAATTAAGGAGGTCCTGATACACCTCCTTAACCTCATAGCCCATCTTCTCAAAGCTATACTTTATATCCTTGTAGTTGTACGCCTTCCAGCGATACATTAGAATTTTTCTCATAGCATTACTCCGCTGGTGTAAAAGCTTTTCTAAACTCAAGACGGCTACATA
>JAGBJE010000173.1 GCA_017934625.1 Pseudobutyrivibrio sp.
TACAATTTGGGAGTGTTATCCTACATAGAAAAGGTAAGAGAAATAGCAACGATGAAAGTGTTAGGTTTTCAGTCCATGAACATTAGATTTATTTTGATGCAGCAAAACTTAACTGTGACTGGGCTTGGAGCCATTATTGGTGTTCCACTGGGATATTTATCTTTGACAGCCATGTTAGACGCATTTTTGTTGGATGACTCAGATTTGATTATGGATTTGTCCTTATTACCATTTATTGTAGCCATTATAGGAACATTTCTAGTTTCTGTTTTGATAAATATTGTTGTTACGGCTAAGATAAATGAGATAAATATGGTAGAGGCATTGAAGGGTGTGGAGTAACCAGTAGCTACACTTACACAAAAAATAAGCCAGCTCAAAGTAAAATGATGAGCTGGCTTTTGTTAGTTATTGTTTTTTCTTTTTCCTATGAAATGCATCCCTTTTTCACGCATTTGTTTTTCGGGAGTATTTAAAGCATAGTTACGAAGGTTGTCCTTTTGAAGATTGTCACTTCTTAAAATTTCTATCACACTATCATCCTTATTGTTAGCTGTGTCTCTTTTAGTCCTATTTTCAGTTACTTCTTCAAGCTCACGGCTTAGCTGATTGATTTGATGCTGCATCCTGGTCATATTAGTGGCCATGTTTCGCATAATCTGAAGAATATCATCCTTATTTTCCTGGATAAAATCACCCATTAGGCCCTCAGTAACACGAAGAATCTTAGTTTTAGAATATGTAATTATAGTGTAGATGGCGGGCTGACCTGTCAGTATTCCAAATTCTCCGAAACATGTACCAGGACCTAGCAGACCGATTAATACTTCATTGGGAGTGCCATAACCTGTGTACATTTCCACATGTCCAGACACAATCTTGTACATATCTAAGTTGATTTCTCCTTCCCTTAGAATCATAGTGTCTGGGGGAATTTCGTATATTTTATTTCGATTATAAATACTTTTATCGTCAAAAATATTACTCATGTCAAAGCCTCCTATAAAAGTATTTTAGCAAGCAATAAAACTATTGATGATAATTATTTTTTAGAAACACCAGGACCGTAGATTGTTGTCCAATCGTTCTTCATTGAAACTGGAATCCAGCCGCTTTCGGCACATTTTTTGTACATCTTTTCAGCGGCAGAGGCCTTACCATTCTCTCTTACAGTATCATCGCAGCATAGCATGAACGCAAGACTCTTATACTTATTATTTGTGGTAACATATTTTGCCATACTGTAATCACCAGAGCTATTACCAAAGGAAAGAACAGGCTGTTGACCTATTTCCTGGGAGATAACAGCTACTTTATTCATTTTAAGATTCTTAATTATAAAATTGCCTCCTAAAACCAGGAAATCATTATCCTTGAATTGATAGGTTAGGCCCTCTTCACCATTTTGATTCTTGGCAACAATAGCTTCGTCAGAACCGATTATTTGTCTTGGTGGAACAGGTAATTTGCCATCAACAAGGCCTCTTAATATTAATCTATCTGTTCCAGAAACTATATAGACTGTAAAATCATTTTGCTGTAAATAGTTAATAATCTGTACCATTGGCTGATAGAATGCATCACCCTTTTTCATACCATTGTAGCCATTCATTGGTGTATTTCCAAAGGCTTTTACGTAGTTTAGAAATTCATCAACTGTCATTCCTGCAAATGCAGATGCAACAGCCTGACCGTGCTCGTTGCTAAGCTCCTCTGGATAAGTGCCTGTATTAGCAAAATCTAAAACTTTAGCAGCAACAGCCTTTTCAAAATCACTGGCTTTATCTTTATATGTAGGATCGCCAAATACTCTGTAAACTAATAGTTCATGGTCAAAATATACAGGGTCAGTTTCACAACATAATGTTCCGTCTAGGTCAAAGACAGCTATTCTGTCTGAGACAGGTATATAATACTGACTGTTCTTATCTGTAATTTGTGCCATGTAGCTTTGTAGCTGTGTCTTTGCAGGAGCTGTATCAGTCCAGTATGATAAAGCAGGACTGCCTTTTGCTTCTGCAATTAGTGTGGCATCACTTGAAGATGCAAGCATTAATGCGCATAAAGCAACTACAACTAGTGCTCGAAAATCTTTTAACCATGTGTGTTTCATAACTCTTTGTTTTAGCATAAAGCTTCCTCCTTATTTATCTAACTTCGATTTTAATGTTAGCATTTAGTAGACAAAAAAATGTGAAACCTTTGTGAAAGAAACTAATGAAAAAAATTTTTTTATCGGTGTGACATTAGTGTGACAATCAATCTGCTATTCTGTTTTCAGATAATAAATAACAGCTTTTTAGCAAAGGAGAAAAAATGAAAATGGGAATCATGAAAAAGGTATTGGCAACAACTTTCGCAACAGCACTTGTAATTGGAACATTTAGTGGATGTGGCAAGGAGACAGCAAGCATTGCTGACGATGCAACACCAACAAGCAGTGCAATCGATGCAAAAACTGTTTTTACTAAGGGCGTTTATGTAACTTATCCTGAAGCAGAAAAGGATGATCCAGATTTAACACAGTTCTATGTATTTTTTGGTGATGGCTCAGGTAGCATTGAAGATGGTGCTAATGGAACAGCTAATTATTTTGAATATGAAGCAGGTGAAGATACAATTGAATTTCATATTGGAAGCATAGATCCAGTTGTTGATACACTGACAGTAACATATTTTGAAGATTACCTTATAAAGGGACATTTTAGCGACGGTGAAGAATTAGTATTCGAGCATCTTTCAGGTGTAGATGTAGATACATTCAATGCTGTAAATTATGTTAACGGAATATTTGGTGACCCTAGCGTATATACTGATGCTAATGGATGGAGCATTAAGTATGATGCTTCTTGCATAACTGTAAATCAAGGTGGTCCTGTTACAACATTTGTATATACTGGGGATTGTGCAGGAACTAATATGATTACAGCAACATATACAGTAGATAATGATGCTGAGGGTGCAGTAAAAGAGCTTGGTGAACAATGGGGTGAAAAAGCTACTTATTCAGAAGGTACATTCCCTGGCACAGAGGATGTAAAAGGCTATTGGGTTTCAGTAGGACCAGAAGAGGGCGGCTCAGGCGCATACGTAACAGCAATTGCCAGAGATTATATGGATGGCGCACTTATTTTTGAACTAGATGGTCATAACGGAGGAGATGAAGCAATGGATAATCAGGTTGCTGGAGTCTTATCAGATATGATAAATTCACTAGAGTTTGCTAACTAAACATTTTTCATTTTTACTCTTCTTTTTTGAGACATGCCTTTTGTGGCATGTCTCGTTTTTTATTGTTCTAAAAAATAAATTTTAACGTTGTCTGGACCAATAATAGACATCATTTTTCGTTTTGAATAAATATCTAATTTATAATCACTTACAGGAATATTGTTTTTTTGTAAGTGACTTTTTAATATATCCAAATTCTCAAAAGAAAGAGTAATTGATTGAGGCGGTATTTGAGCTTCTTCATTTAAGCAATGGATGGCAATTTGAGTTTTCCCAGTAGAAAAAAGAAAATAACTATCATGGGAATCAGTTGGAACAATGAATCTTTTTGGTTGTAAACCAAGTTGCTTTGTGTAAAAATTCCATATGTCTTCCTCATGTTTTGCTAGAATATTCACTCTAGAAATTCTAAAACGCCTAACAAATGGATAGAGAATCCCTTTTTTTGCGAGACGTTTCCATGTTTTATAATTTTTAGAATCTGTGCGCCAGCTAGGATTTGTAATCATGTATGCAATTTGTAAGTATAAATATGAGCCAACAAGGGCACCAAGAGAATTGGCTATAATATCAGAAGTGTCATAAGTTCCACGCTTCATCATCAGTTGCAAATTTTCAATTAGAACAGAGATTAGAAATGAGGCAATTAATGGTCTACGTAAAGTATGTGCTCTAAATAGGTTAAATGTATACGGAAGTAAATAGCCCATAGGAATAAATAACATTAAGTTAAGATAGAATTCAAAAAATTCCATAGCTGGCAAATCGAAACCCTGCCAAGTCATGATAAATAAACGTATACCTGAATTTCGAATTAAATAATCGGTATTAACATTACGAGCAAACAATACAAGATAAAATAGGACACAGATGTAGATAAGAAATACCAAATATAATATTAGTTTTCTGACGAGCCCATACATAGGAGCATTCTCATGTTCGTTTAAACCACCTTGTATATTGAGCCCGAAATGCTTACAGAGTTTGGTATCGACATAAGGAAGAATGCATGATAATAATACTGCAATAGCAGTAACAGATAATACGAGTATAAGATTCGAAATCCAATTGTTTTCGTATAGGTTATAAAAACTATTTAATTCCATTATTTATCAACTCCCCCTAGTGTAATAATCATAAAGGTTATTTCTGAAAAATCTGTGAAACATAAAAATTTGACATAAAATAATACTATACTTAGTATAAATGAACATTATTATATGAAAATAAATTATTGTGCATTAATTTTGTTTGATTATTAAGGATGGGTAATGAGAGAAAAAAGCTTCAATTATTATGGTTACGAAAAGATAACCTATGAAGATTGTACGAGCTTAATATCAAGTATGAATATAAGGCATATGGAAATATTAAATCTATGGTTTATTGTGATTACTTCTGTATACCTTTTCTTTTCATGGCAAAACAGTTATGGATTTAGCGGACAAAATGCCCCAGTTTTCCTTGTACTTTTTTTAGGAGAAGCGGTTTTTGAAATTATTTTATTAAAACGGAGAGAGTATATGGAAGCTCACTTGGCAGCTACTATATATATCAATATGACATCATTGATTGTATTTGGCATCATTTGCTCGTCAGCACAGCCGTACATGGCTGGAACAATGTATCCGGTTATTCTTGTATTGGTTGCACTTTCTTATATAACTACAATGCTACAAATGACAGCATTTTTGGTTTTATCTAGCATAGGATTTGTAATAGTCTCATATGTGATAAAGCCTGGTTCTATATTTAATCAGGATATTTTTAATGTTTTGGTTGTTCTAATTCTTTCTATAATTCTACATTATACTTTTCAGAGAGCTAGAATAAGGCAATTTATAACATATAGACATAGTGAGAAAATGCAGCAAGAACTGGAGATAAAATCTTCATTTGATTCACTGACGTCTTTACTAAATCGTGGAAGATTTTTTTCAATGGCATCTGATGTTTTAAGGAAACGAGACGAAGAAGGCATTGTATTGGCGATAATGGACTTAGATAAATTTAAACAGATTAATGATTCATTAGGCCATCAGATGGGTGATAAGGTAATTCAAGTAGCTAGCCGTACTATACTTGATGTTTTTGAAATTGAGTATGGAGATAAATGGTCTTTCCCAGAAAGGGCAGTGCGTGAAGGCTTAAGCTTTGCAGGAAGATTAGGAGGAGACGAATTTGTTGTCTTAATAAGAAATATTCCTGATGAAGAAAAAATAGAAGAAGTGTTTAAAAAAATGCTTTCAGCTCTTAATAGTGTGAAACTGAATGGCATTGAAGGCATTTATGCATCGATAGGTGTAACCAAAATATCAGATGAAGATGTAGATTTAGATATGGTATATTCAAGAGCCGATGCAGCATTATATCGTTCAAAGGAGGCTGGACGTAATCAAATATATGTAATAACGAATAACGAAAAAGATATCATTATAAATGAGGAGGAATAATTATGCAGGTATTAACAGATGTATTTATCCTCTTAGGTATTACAATTTTAGTGATAAATGTGGTTTATAGTTTAATTATGGTCAGGAAAAACTGGGACGTTTTTATTAAAGATAAAAAACTTCTTATTGTTCAAGTGGCAATAATTATAATAGCTATATTTATACTTGTGATTATATGTTATTGTACGTATTTACAAAGAATACCAAATATACTATTGAGTAAAGTAATATTAGTAAGCGCTGTTGTAATACTGCTAGAATCAATAGTAGCCTTCGATAAAATAAGAAGTATAAAAGAATGCTGTATGGAAATACTTGAGATGGTGATTTGCGTAACAGAAGCAAATGACCCTAATCTTTCAGGACATTCACTATATGTTCATAACATTGTTAGCGTTTTCTATGATTATTTACCTACCAATATTCAAAAAAATATAAATATCGAGAATATTAAATACGCTTCTTTGTTCATTGATTTGGGCAAGTTAGGAATTCCAAGAAGTATTATCTCTAAATCTGGTAAATTGACAGCTAGTGAAATGCAATTAATGCAAAAACATCCTGAATTATGTACTAAGATGTTAGGCCCTATTAGTTCATTTGACATGATTAAGGATTGGATTTTATATCATCATGAACGCGTAGATGGCAGTGGATATTATAGATTAAAAGGGGATGAAATACCAATTGCATCAAGAATAATTGCTATAGCAGATACTTATTCAGCGCTTACTATGGACAGAACTTATCGACCTTCATTAAGTCATGATGAAGCGATAACAGAAATAAGACAAGCCTCAGGAACACAATTTGATA
>JAGBJE010000003.1 GCA_017934625.1 Pseudobutyrivibrio sp.
GATGAGCATTTAGCTGGCGAGTGTGACACAATCTATGTAACACTAGAAAAGGATGGAAGCTGTACAGTTGAGGATAATGGTAGAGGTATCCCGGTAGGCCTTCACGCAAAGGGAGTTCCTGCTGCACGTCTTGTTTTTAGTACACTTCATGCCGGTGGTAAGTTTGATGACAGTGTATACAAAACAAGTGGTGGTCTTCACGGTGTAGGTTCATCTGTTGTTAATGCCCTTAGTACGTATATGACTGTAGACATTTCCAGAGATGGCTACGTTCATCACGATAGATACGAAAGAGGTGTACCAGTTGAAAAGCTGGTGGATGGACTTCTTCCAAAGATTTCCAAGACAACTAAGCATGGTACAAAGATTAATTTCTTACCAGACCCAGAAATCTTTGAAAAGACATATTTCAAGGAGGATGATATAAAAAGCCGTCTTCATGAGACAGCATATCTGAATCCTGGTCTTACAATAATTTACGCTGATTTACGTCAGGAAGAGCCAGATTACGAGACCTTCCACGAGCCAGATGGTATCAAGGGCTTCGTTAAGGAAATCAACAAGACTGCAGAGGCTTTACATGATGTTATTTATTTCAAGGGAAGCGCTGATGGTATTGAGCTTGAGGTTGCGTTCCAGTACTGTAACGAATTCAAGGAGAATATCCTAGGCTTCTGTAATAACATATATAACTCTGAGGGTGGTACACATATCACTGGTTTTAAGACAGTGCTTACTACAGTTATCAATAACTATGCAAGAGAGCTTGGAATTCTTAAGGACAAGGATGCTAATTTTACCGGTGCAGATGTAAGAAACGGTATTACAGCAATTGTATCTATCAAGCATCCGGACCCACGTTTTGAAGGACAGACTAAGACAAAGCTTGATAACCCTGATGCATCAAAGGCTACTCAGAAGGTCTGTCAGGATGAACTTATTCTTTACTTTGATAGAAACCTTGAGACACTTAAGGCTATTATTTCTTGCGCTGAAAAATCAGCAAAGATTCGTAAGTCAGAAGAGAAAGCAAAGACTAATATGCTTACAAAGCAAAAGTTCTCTTTTGATCAAAATGGTAAGCTTGCCAACTGCGAGTCAAGAGATGCCAGCAAGTGCGAAATCTTTATCGTAGAGGGAGATTCTGCCGGTGGCTCTGCCAAGATGGCTAGAAATCGTATGTATCAGGCTATTATGCCTATTCGTGGTAAGATTCTTAATGTAGAAAAGGCGTCTATGGATAAGGTGCTTGCCAATGCGGAAATCAAGACACTTATCAATGCCTTTGGCTGTGGTTTTTCAGAAGGCTACGGCAATGATTTTGATATTTCAAAGCTTCGCTATGACAAGATTGTCATCATGGCCGATGCCGATGTGGATGGTGCCCATATCTGTACATTGTTACTTACATTTTTCTACAGATTTATGCCTGAGCTTATTAGAGAAGGACATGTGTATATCGCTATGCCACCTCTTTATAAGGCAATCCCTGCAAAGGGCGAGGAGGAATATCTGTATGATGACGTTGCTCTTGAAAAATATCGTAAGAAGATGAATGGCAAAACATTTACACTTCAGCGATACAAAGGTCTAGGTGAGATGGACAAGGATCAGCTTTGGGAAACCACACTTGATCCAGAAAGAAGAAAGCTTAAATTAGTTGAAATCGAGGATGCTCTTATGGCCTCAGAGGTAACCGAGCTTCTTATGGGAAGCGATGTTGCTCCTCGTAAAGACTTTATCTATAAGCATGCAAAGGAGGCTGAAATAGATGCCTAGTGAAATTATAAGAACAGAATATTCTGAGATAATGCAGAAATCCTTTATAGATTATTCTATGTCAGTTATCTTAGCGCGTGCAGTACCTGATGTAAGAGATGGTCTTAAGCCAGTACAACGTCGTACTCTTTACGATATGTACGAGCTAAAGGTTGATTACAATAAGCCTTATAAAAAGAGTGCCCGTATCGTTGGTGATACAATGGGTAAATATCATCCACATGGTGATAGCTCTATTTACGAAGCACTTGTTGTAATGAGTCAGGATTTTAAGAAGAGCCTCCCACTTGTGGATGGTCATGGTAACTTTGGTTCTATCGAAGGTGATGGTGCCGCTGCCATGCGTTACACTGAGGCTCGTCTTGCAAAGGTTGCACAGGAGGTTTATCTTGGTGACCTTGATAAGAATGTTGTTGATTTCGTCCCTAACTATGACGAGACAGAAAAGGAGCCAGAGGTACTTCCTGTTCGTGTTCCAAATATCTTAATTAACGGCTCTGATGGTATTGCTGTAGGTATGGTTACATCTATCCCTCAGCACAACCTAGGAGAGGTTATTGATGGCGTTATAGCCTACATGAAGGACCCTGATATTAACACAGCCCAGATGCTTAAGATTATCCCTGGCCCTGATTTCCCAACTGGAGGAATCATTACAAATAAGGATGATTTACAGGAGATTTATTCTACTGGCGTTGGTAAAATCAAAATTCGTGGTAAGGCAGAAATCGAAAAGATTAAGGGCGGTAAGGAGCAGATTGTTATTACAGAGATTCCTTACACTATGATAGGTGCTAATATCGGTAAGTTCTTAAATGATGTTTATTCACTTGTTGAGACAAAGAAGACAAACGATATTACAGATATTTCCAACCAGTCATCTAAGGATGGTATGCGTATTATCATCGAGCTTAGAAAGGGTGCTGATGCCCAGAATGTACTTAATCTTTTATATAAAAAGACAAGATTAGAGGATACCTTTGGTGTCAACATGCTTGCTGTTGCTGATGGTAAACCAGAGACACTTGGCATTGTTCCAATCATCAGACATCACGTTAATTTCCAGTACGAGCTTTGCACTAGAAAGTACACACATCTTCTTGGCAAGGAGCGTGAAAAGAAGGAGATTCAGGAAGGCTTAATTAAGGCTTGTGATGTAATTGATTTGATTATCGAAATCCTACGTGGTTCTAAGGATGTTAAGCAGGCTAAGGCATGTCTTGTTGAGGGCATCACAGAGGGAATCAAGTTTAAATCAGAGCAGTCTAGAAAGGATGCTGCACTTCTTAAGTTTACTGAGCGCCAGGCACAGGCCATCCTTGATATGAGACTTCACAGGTTAATTGGCTTAGAGATTGAAGCCCTTAGAGGAGATTATGCTGAAACCATGCAGCGTATCTCTGATTATACTAAAATCTTAGACAGCCGTGCTGAAATGGCCAAGGTCATCATTAAAGACCTTCAGGCTATTAAGAAGGAATATGCAACTGAGCGTCATACTGTAATTGATAACGTAGAAGAGGCTGTGGTTGAAGAAAAGCCTATCGAGGTTATCGATGTTGCAGTTCTTATTGATAGATTTGCTTACGCAAGAGTTGTAGATATGCCTACATATGAGCGTAATAAGGATGCTGCCGAGGCCGAATCTAAAAAGATTGTCCTATGTAAAAATACTGATAAGCTGTGCTTATTTACAGGAAGTGGAGATATGCATACCATTAAGGTGCTTAGCCTTCCATTTGGTAAGTTTAGAGATAAGGGGCAGCCTATTGATACTGCAGAAAAGGGCTCAAAGCTTGACCTTACAAAAGAGAATCTGATTTTTGCAGATTCTATGGAAAATGTAATTAATAAAAAGCTATTGTTCGGCACTAAGACTGCAATGATAAAGGTGGTAGATGGTAAAGAGTTTGATGTTTCAAGAAAGCTTATAGCTGCAACAAAGCTTGCTGATAAGGATCAGGTAATCTGTGTAAAAGTGCTTAATCCAGGAAGCTCTGTGGTTATGCAATCTAAAAAGGATATGTTCCTTAGAATAGATGGAGATACTGTTCCTGAAAAGAAAAAGACTGCTGTAGGTGTTAGAGGAATGAAGCTTGCCAAGGGTGATGAGCTTACAGATATTTACGTCCTTGAAGATGGAGAAAATATTGACGTAAAGGTTAAAGATAAAACAGTATCAATCGGAAGACTTCACGTGGCATCAAGAGATACAAAGGGCGTTAAAAAATGATAAAGAATGTTTATTTTGATTTAGATGGTACATTAGTTGATTCAGCTCCTGGAATTATAGAGGGGCTGAAGATTACACTTACAAAATATGGGTATGACATACCTGATTTCGCAACACTTCGTAAATGCGTAGGTCCACCATTTACCTATTCATTTCCTAACATTTTACATATAAAAGATGAGGACTTTCACGATGCTGTTGCAACCTACAGACATTACTATGATGATGAAAATGGCATGTTTAACGCAAAGGTTTATGCTGGAATAGAACAGGTTCTTTCAGAACTGGTTAAAAGAGGCTACTGCCTTTTTGTCTGCACATCAAAGCCTGAGCCTACTGCTAGAAAGCTTCTTAAGGAGCTTGGTATAGACCATTATTTTACTGACATTTGTGGAGCTACACTTGATGCTAAGATTGATACCAAAACAGAGGTTATAGAGCTATGCTTTAGGCGCGCTCCATGGCATAAGCGCGAAGAGACAGTGCTTATTGGTGATACTAAATACGATGCTGAGGGTGCAAAGCAATCTGGAATCGATTGTATTGGAATTACATGGGGCTTTGGATCACGATGGGATTTAGAGGATGCAGGTGCA
>JAGBJE010000174.1 GCA_017934625.1 Pseudobutyrivibrio sp.
GGCGGTGGTGATGCTTGGAGTGAAGGCTGCAAAGGATGATATGGCTGCGCAGATTATCGATGGAATACAGGGACAATGTGATGCCATGAACGGCATAGAAAAAGTCCCTGTTGAAAGCCAGGCTGAAAGTGGTGCTAAAGCACTGGAGGATGCCAAAAGTGAGCTGGAAGCAAAAAAAGCAAATGCGGATAATGATGATGACCCAAACACATCTTCCGCAGATTATCCAGAAATAGAAGAGGTAGAGGACAATCCATTAGATGCCTTTAAGGTTATGAAGGAAGCCTTGTCCAAGGGATTTTTGTCAACCGTGATAGATGTAAATGGTGTTTCAGACAAAGAATGGGATGGCAAGGCATTGCCATCGAAAAGAAGCCTGAATACAGGTACTGCTAAGCCTTCAAATGGAAGTGGAATAGCAGACAAGGCATTGTTCATCGATTATGTGTTGGCAAATTATAGCAGATATGATGCCGACAAAAAGCATGATGGAATAAAGTATGAGGTGGAGTATTTGATTGCAGGAAAGGAATCGGATGCTGAAAGCCTTGCAGCAGTTGTAGGCGAGCTGCTTTTGATAAGAGAGGCGGCGAACTATACGACTATTTGTAATAGTAGGGTTCTACTATCTCAGGCCCAGGGGGTGGCGGCTACACTCAGTAGCTTTAATCCACCTATGGAGCCTGTGGTAGAGGCGGCAATAATTGCGGCCTGGGCCTACATAGAAAGTGTCTTAGATGTAAGGCTGCTGCTATCTGGCGGCACAGTGCCAATTATAAAAAACGGGGATCAGTGGACATCGGATGTTCTGCATTTATCATCTTTTTTAAATGTAAATGCAAAGGCTAAACAGTGTCAGGGTGGCATCAGCTACGAAAAATATCTGATAGGCTTCCTTGCCTTAAAAAGCAACAAAACACTAGGGATGAGAGCATGTGATGTTATGGAAACAGCCCTTAATTCTACCGAGGACTATAAGAATATTAGGGTAGATAATCTAATGTTTTACGCTGATGTGACAATGGATTATTCGGCGGATGAAATGTTTCTCTCTCTGTTTAATGGCAGTAGAGGACAGGCCTACACAATATCTAAATCTCGGCAAATATCATATTAATAAAAGGAGGTGTAAATAGGTGTCTCTAGATAAATATAAGTTTCCCTTTAATCGCTTACTTGCACTAGGCGAATGTTTTTATAAATTTAAGTTGTATAGTTTTTGTAACAAGTCCGACTTACCAAAAGTATTACCTTCGAAAGAGATGCCTATTTATGCCTCCTTAAAGAAGGCTAGCTACACAATAGAGGCGGCAATCATAATGCCTTTATTTATCACGCTTATGGTGTTTGGCATGTTTTCCTTTAGGGTGCTTCAGGTGGAGTCAGGAATGCAGCGTGCCATTAACAACGCCAGCAGGACAATGGCAGTCACCCTGGGCAGTGTGGCAAACAAGGGAGAATCAGATAAAGATGTGAATACCACAAATGACGATCCAACCATAACTGGAGAGCTATCTGAGGGGGCTTTGGAGTTTGCTACATTAGGTCTTGTTGGGGTGGAAGTATATAAGCAAAAGGTACCTGTTAAATACATTGATTTAGGTGCGGCAGGAATTAACCTGTTAGATACAAATGTAGAAGGAAACTACATCGATATTAAGGCCAGCTACACCATGACATTTCCTGTAGGGCTCCTTGGAAATTTTAGCTTTGACGTAAATCAAAGAGCCAGAACCAGAAAGTGGGTGGGCTATGACAAAGCGGAAAACACGGTGGATTCAAGATACGTTTATATTACGGAACACGGCGAGGTATACCACAGCAATTATTACTGCACCTACCTTAATCCAAGTGTTCATCGCATATCAGCTGGGGAAGTTTCTGGAAAAAGAAATGTGGGTGGCGGAATATATTACCCCTGCGAAAAATGCAAGCCGGGCAAGCATCCTACTGGGGTGCTTTATGTTACAGATTATGGAACTGCCTATCACGGTGATATTAACTGCAAGGAGATAAAGCACAACATTAAAAAGGTGCTATATGAGGAAGTGAAGGATACAATGCGCCCATGCAGCAAATGTGCAGCAGGAGAGAAGCATTAGATGGATAAAGGAGATACAAATGGAAGCATTGGGATTAGTTTGTCTATATGGCATTACTGCATTTGATGATTATAGAACAAAGCATATTAAGCTGATGGAACTGATTATATTTGCAGTGATAGGAATATGCTTTGATATCGTATATACGAAGTATGCTCTGACAAGTATTTTAGGTGGAGTTGGTGTAGGTGTTGCTATGTATATTTTCAGCATCATCTCCAAGGAAAAAATAGGAAAAGGAGATGCACTACTTGTAATGGTAACAGGCCTATATCTGGGCTTTATGAATACTGTAGTGTTGGTTTGGCTAAGCTCTGTTTTGGCAGCTTTAGTAGGGCTGGTCCTAATTCGTAAATACGATAATAAAGCGGATAAGGAAATGCCCTTTGTGCCATTCATCCTGCTGGCTTATCTGATAATGTTCACAGTAAACAGCTTAGGAGGATGCATAGGATGAAGCTAAAGGCAAGCTATACTGTTGAGGCTGCATTGATTATAAGTGTGTGCTTTATCATGTTTGGAATGGCGATAGGCTTGGCCTACGAGCTATTCAAAATGACTATAGAGTATGTAGCACACAGGGATGGAACATTTGATGCAGTGACGGTATTTAGGTTAAAGGAAGGAGCAATGGGCGTATATCACGCCCTTATTGATTAGATATGGAAATCACATACGAAAGAAAACACAATGAAAGCTATATGGTCATAGAAGGGGAGCTTAACATGGCTTCATACGAATACAAAATGATTAGAGATAACGAAATACATTCCATTTTAGATATGACCTGCTTTGAAATAGACGGAAAAAAGAAAGTCAGCTATAAAATCAGCAGGAAGGAAAATCTATCAGACTACATCGAGTCAAATGATGTGACAATAGAGCTATTACATCGATTCGTTGTTAATCTTAAGCTAGCCCTTGATGAAGTCAGCAGATATCTTATCGATGAAGAGCATTTTATACTTGATAAGGAAACCATCTTTCTAGAAAAAGGCAAGGATAATTGCAAGGTGAGCTTATGCTATATGCCGGTTAACAACGGATCAGTTCAGGAGCAGCTTAGAGAAATTATGGAGTATTTTATCTCTAAGCTTTCTACCAAGGATAGAGCGGCTTCAAAGAAGATTTATGAAGCCTACGAACTATGTCAAAATGGGGATTACACATTAAGCGAAATCATTGAATGCCTCCAGCCAGAAGAGCCAGAGCCACCGGAAATCTATGTGGAAAAGGTATCGCTTGATGACGAAGAAGAGGCAGGGGAATTCTATGAACCTGAGGTGGAGCAGGATGTCTTAGGAGCTGAGTATATATCAGATTATTACCAGGTAGATGCGGAGAAAAAGGGTATCGTAAATACGATAATAGACAAGACTAAGGCTATATTTGGTAGGCTAAATTTTGAGGATGAGATGGTGGTGCAGCAGGCCGAGGATTTTGTAATCGAGCCAGACTACGAAATAGATGAAAAGACCGTGCTCTTGTCCGAAGCCAAACCTGTTGGCCGTTTAGTATACGACGGGGACAGCAACGAGGACGATTTCATTATCAACAAAGACGTATTCAGAATCGGCACTGCCAAGGCTAATGATGCCATCATCCACGCCAAAACAGTCAGCGGAAATCACGCCAAAATCACCAAGGAAGGCAACGACTACTACCTTACTGACTCCAACAGCACCAACGGAAGCTTCCTAAACAGCCTCCCCCTGGTCTACCGCAAGCCCTATAAGCTAAAACCAATGGACGTAATCCGCTTCGCCACCGAAAGCTATATCTTTTTGTAGTAATTCTATTTACTTTGTCGGGGTGTAATTGCAGTTAATAATGTTGTGAACCATGTACTTTTCTGTTAAAATAGTAGGAGTTTGTGGGGTGACCCTAGGTTAGGAGAATTAAAAATGAGTATTATTGACAAAGTATTTGGTACACATTCCGATAGAGAGCTTAAAAGAATTAAGCCTATCGTAGATAAAATAGAAGCGTTGAGGCCTGATATGCAGGCTCTTACAGATGAACAGCTTCGAGCAAAGACTACAGAGTTTAAGGAGCGTCTTGCAAAGGGCGAGACACTTGATGATATTTTGCCAGAGGCATATGCAGTTGTCCGTGAGGCAGGTAAGCGTGCCCTTGGTATGGAGCACTTCCGTGTGCAGTTAATCGGTGGTATCATCCTCCATCAGGGACGTATCGCAGAGATGCGTACTGGTGAAGGTAAGACACTTGTTTCTACACTTCCAGCATACCTAAACGCACTTGAGGGTAAGGGCGTTCACATCGTTACAGTTAACGATTACCTTGCTAAGCGTGATGCTGAGTGGATGGGTGAGGTTCACCGTTTCTTAGGCCTTACAGTAGGCGTTGTTCTTAACGATATGTCTAAGGAGGAGCGTCAGGCAGCTTATAATTGTGATATTACATACATCACTAATAACGAGCTTGGTTTTGATTACCTCCGTGATAATATGTGTGTTTACGAGAAGGACCTAGTACAGCGTGGCCTTCACTACTGCATCATCGATGAGGTGGATTCAGTTCTTATCGATGAGGCCCGTACACCTCTTATCATTTCTGGTCAGTCAGGTAAGTCTACAAAGCTTTATGAGCTTTGCGATGTACTTGCTCGTCAGCTTAAGCGAGGCGAGGACCTTCCAGAATTCACTAAGATGGATGCCATCATGGGTGTTGAGCGTAACGAGACAGGCGATTTCATCGTAGACGAAAAGGATAAGGTAGTTAACCTTACAGCAGAGGGTGTTGCTAAGGTAGAGCAGTTCTTCCATATTGAGAACCTTGCAGACCCTGAAAACCTTGAGATTCAGCATAATATCATCCTTGCGCTTCGTGCACATAACCTCATGTTTAAGGATCAGGATTATGTTGTTAGTGATGGCCAGGTTATGATTGTTGATTCATTTACTGGTCGTATCATGCCAGGTCGTCGTTATTCTGATGGTTTGCATCAGGCTATCGAGGCTAAGGAGCATGTTGAGGTTAAGCGTGAGTCTATGACTCTTGCCAGCATTACATTCCAGAACTTCTTCAACAAATACGATAAGAAGGCTGGTATGACAGGTACAGCTCTTACAGAGGAGCAGGAATTCCGTGATATCTATGGAATGGACGTAGTAGTTGTTCCTACTAACAAGCCAGTTCAGCGTATCGACCATGATGATGCTGTATATAAAACAAAGGCAGAAAAGTACAAGGCTGTTGTTGAGGAAGTTAAAAAGGCTCATGCAAAGGGACAGCCAGTACTTGTTGGTACTATAGATATAGATATTTCAGAGCTCGTTTCTAAGATGCTTCGTAAGGAAGGCATTGAGCACAACGTACTTAATGCTAAGTACCATGAGAAGGAAGCAGAAATCGTTGCTGAGGCAGGTAAGCACGGTGCCGTTACTATCGCTACTAACATGGCAGGTCGTGGTACTGATATTAAGCTTGATGAAGAAGCACGTGCAGCCGGTGGTCTTAAGATTATCGGTACAGAGCGTCACGAATCTCGTCGTATTGATAACCAGCTCCGTGGTCGTTCAGGTCGTCAGGGTGATGTAGGTGAGTCACAGTTCTTCATCTCACTTGAGGATGACCTTATGAGACTCTTTGGTTCTGAGCGTTTGATTAACATGTTCAATGCTCTTGGCGTTCCAGAGGGTGAGCAGATTAAGCACAAGATGCTTTCTGATGCCATCGAAAAGGCACAGAAGAAGATAGAGGAAAACAACTTCTCAGCTCGTAAGAACCTGCTTGATTACGATCAGGTTATGAATGAGCAAAGAGAGCTTATTTACAAGCAGCGTCGTCGTGTACTTATGGGCGAGGATATGCACGAGCAAATCCTTGGCATGATTCGCGATAAGGTTGACGAGTGCATTGAAAAGACTATTCCAGATGATGTTGAAAAAGAGCTTTGGGAGCTTCAGGAGCTTAACCATCTCCTTTGCCCAGTAATCCCAGTGCCAGTAATGACACAGCTTTCAATTGGAAACATCAAGAGCAAGAAGGAGCTCAAAGAAAAGCTTACAGAAATCGCACTTGATATGTACGACAAGAAGGAAAAGGAATTTGATCAGCCAGAGCAGTTTAGAGAGGTTGAGCGTGTAATTCTCCTTCGTGTAATCGACCGCAAGTGGATGGAAGAGATTGACGATATGGAGCAGCTTCGTCAGGGTATCCGCCTCCAGGCATACGGTAACCGTAACCCAGTAGACGAGTACAAGGCAGCCAGCTACGATATGCTTGATGCTATGAACGCTTCTATCATCAACGATACACTTACAATGCTTTACCGCATCCGCATCGAGAAGAAGGTAGAGCGTGAAGAAGTTGCCAAGGTAACAGGCACAAACAAAGACGACACAGCATCCTCAGGACCAAAGGTTCGCAA
>JAGBJE010000175.1 GCA_017934625.1 Pseudobutyrivibrio sp.
CGAGGCTCTTGCAGATGCAGCACTGAAAGGCCTTACTGGCGAGCTGCATGATGATGAGCACGGTGGTTGGTACGCTGGACTTACAGCTGATGGAGATATATTGCCGGATAAGCAGTGCTATGCCCATGCTTTTGTTATTTTGGCTGCATCCTCCGCTATGCTTGCTGGAAGGCCCTTAGCTAAGGAGCTACTTAAGGATGCACTTCGTATTTACGATAAGTTTTTCTGGCAGGATGAAATAGGACTATCAGTGGACAAATGGAATACTGAGTTTACAGTTCTTGATGATTATAGAGGAATCAACGCCAACATGCATACTGTAGAGGCTTTTCTTGCAGCAGCAGATGCTTTAGGTGACGAAAATTATAGAGTACGTGCAGGTAGTATTATCTCTCATATAGTAGTTTGGGCTAAGGAAAACAATTGGAGAATTCCAGAACATTTTACCAGTGACTGGCAGATGGATTTGGAATGTAATAAGGATAAACCGGATGACCAGTTTAAGCCTTATGGGGCAACCCCAGGTCACGGTATTGAGTGGGCCAGATTAATTACCCAGTGGGCAGTATCTACCTATCGCAAATACGATAATGAAAATGCTAAAGACTATATTAAAATAGCAGAAAAATTGTACAATACAGCAGTTAGTGATGCTTGGGATGTGGACGGTGCACCTGGTATATGCTACACTACTGATTGGGAGGGCAAGCCAATCGTTCACGATAGAATGCACTGGACATTGGCAGAGGCTATAAACACATCAGCGGTACTCTACAGAGTCACTGGTAATGAAAAGTACAAGAACGATTATGCCAAGTTTATGGAATATCTAGATGAAAAGGTTTTAGACCATCAGAATGGTTCCTGGTTCCATCAGCTTGACCGCAACAATAACCTTCTTGGCACAGTATGGCCTGGAAAATCAGACTTATATCACGCCCTTCAGGCAATGATGATTCCATACAATGAGCTTGTGGGAATCTCCATAGCCACTGCAATTAAAGGAGGGAAGTAAATGAAAAATAAGACAATACTGTCTTCGGTATTGGCTGCTACCATGATGCTTGCAACTTTTACAGGGTGCGGTAGCAATAATCAGGATGCATTTGATACACAAGTGACAGATATACAATCATCGGAAGAAAATGTTGTAGCGAATGAATCTACGGAAATGCCAGGCTTTGATGCTGATGCTGTTATTGGAGTGACGTTACCATGGCTAGGTACACAGAACTGGGTAGAGGCCAAGGAAATGTTCGCAGAAGAGCTGGCTAAGGAGGGCTATAAGCCTTTAGTAGAGGCTGCAGATCAAACGGTTACATTGCAACAGCAGCAAATTAAATCTATGATAGAGGCAGGCGCCAAAGCTATTGTTATTGGGCCAGTAGATAGTGCTCAGCTAGCAGATGTTATTGACGAGGCTAAGGCATCAGGAATTTACATCATTGGTTATGATAGATTATTAGAGAGCACTGCAGGTGTAGATGCACTTGTTCAGTATGGTTCTATAGAGACTGGTAAGCTTCAGGCAGAGGCTCTTGTGCAGGGCTTAAAGGAGAAAAAAGGAAATTCGCCATACAATATCGAGCTTTTTGGCGGTGGTCATGCTGATCCTAATTCTCCAAATTTTTTCAACGGGGCAATGGAAGTATTACAGCCACTGGTTGACGATGGAACGATAGTAATAGAATCAGGACAGACCGATTTTATTCAGTGTGCGACGGCTGATTGGAATAATGCTAAAGCACAGGCAAGAATGGAGGAATTGCTTTCCACATATTACACTGATAAAGAGATAGACGGTGTTTTGTGCCCTAACGATGGTATTGCCAGAGCTTGCATTACTGCTTGTGAAAATGCAGGGAAGGAGACACCTGTAGTGTCTGGCCTTGATGCAGAGAATGATTCAGTTCAGTGGATTTGGCAGGGCCGTCAGTATTCTACTATAGCAAAGCCTACTGATAAGCTGGTGAAACGCACTGTAGAGGTTATTAATTCTCTTAGAGATGGCAAAGGATTACCTGATACTGATGTTAAGGTAGAAAATGGAGTTAAAGAGGTTCCTGTATATGAACTGACTCCTGTTGTTGTAACAAAGGAAAATGAAAAAGAAGTATTTGCAAATGATCCCCTTAGAATGGAGCTTTTGCAGGATTAATGAAAAGTTAAAGGCCTAAGTTTTCTTAGGCCTTTTGTATTGCAGTCTTTAGTTTGTCTAACAATTTACCATATTGAATCATAACTTCATCATGGTGTTCTATAATATAATCAGTTCGATTTTCTTTTACTGCAAATTCCAATTCTTTAGCAGCAGCAGATAATTCCTTAGCTCCTATTGTAGATGATGTTCCCTTTAGAGAATGTGCTAAAATTTGGTAATTTGGCCAATCCTTCTTGTCATACGCAGCTCCCATTGAAGGACGTTTATCTTCGTTAATGTATGTTAGAATAATCTGTTTATAAAAATCCTCATCATCAGCAGCAAATTCTAATCCTGCCTTTGTATCTAGAAAATAGAGAGAAGCCAGGAATGAGGAAACTTGCGTTACATCATTACTTGATTCATCATCCGAAGTATTTGTAGGGGAAGCTTGTATATTAACAAGGCTAGGAGGCAAATGCTTAATTATCATGTTTTCCAAATCAATAGGCTTTACAGGCTTTAAAAGATAATCATCAAATCCACTGTCTAAATAGTTTCTGTCAGCGCCAATTATTGCATTGGCAGTAAGCATAATAACAGGTGTTTTGTTGTTGATGCAATCTTTGTTAGCTCTAAGCCTTGTAAGAACTTCAATGCCATCCATCTCAGGCATCATGTGATCCAGGAATATTAAGTCATACTTTTCCTTATTTAGCTTAACCAGTGCTTCGGCCCCGCTTAAAGCTGAATCCATTTGAACCTGAGTCTTTTTAAGTAGACCAGACAAAACGTCAAGATTCATTTGAACATCATCAACACTAAGGATTTTAGCATTAGGAGCTGTGAATATAGATTGATGCTTTGCCTTAATACTAGAATAGTCCTCTGTGATACTGCCAATTGGAGACGGATCAATGACCCGTTGTGGTATTTCAGCGATGAATGTAGAGCCTTCTCCGTAAACACTGTTTACCGTTATTTGTCCATGTAACAAGGATACAAGATTGTGGGTTATTGATAGGCCGAGTCCTGTACCTTGAATAGAACGGTTTCTTGACAATTCGAAGCGCTGGAAGTTTTCGAATAAATGAGGTAAATCCTTTTTCTGTATGCCAATACCATTATCAATAACAGATATTAAAAGATTGATTGAGCCTAAGGTTATCACTTCAAAATCAATTTTTACTGTAATGCTACCGCCCTCAGGAGTGTACTTAACTGCATTAGAAAGTAGGTTTGAAATAATTTGCTTAAGTCGAACCTCATCGCCTTCTAATCGTTTTGGAATATTAGGATTGCAATCAACGGTGAGCTTCTGTTTCTTTTCTGTTGCCATGTTTAAGAACATGTTATAGCAATCGTTAATGATAGTTTTTATACTGTATTCATTTGATATTATCTCAAGCTTTCCAGATTCAATCTTAGAAAAATCCAGTACATCATTAATGAGAGAGGCCAGGTTTTTGGAAGCTATACTGATATTTTCGGCATACTTGATTATTTTATCATCTGTACATTCTCGGCAAATAAGCTCATCCATACCAGTAATGATATTGATTGGCGTGCGGATTTCATGAGATATATTGCTGATGAACTGTGATTTGGCTTCGTTAGCAGCCTGTGCTTCCTCTATTAGTCGATTTTCCTCTGTAAGGTCAGTGGCAACTAAAATGTAACACATGGGCTCATTATTTTTATCCATCTTACAAGAAAAATTTACAAGGATAACCTTGTCAGTAACTTCGGAAGTAAGTCTATAGTCTATGGCAACGCCTTCAGTTGCAGTCTGAAACATTTTAAGTGGCTCACCACTTTTTAGTTTAAAAATTTCCTTTAATCTAATGCGGTGAGGCTCTTTATCTAGTCCTAACAGTTTTTTTGCGTATTCATTGGCTAGATTTAAATGAAAATTGGTATCGAACACCAAAAGTCCTGTTGCCAGTGTAGAAAAAATGTCTCTACTTATGCTATTTACAGTAATGTAAAATGCCATGTAGCTGTTGGCAGCACCAAAAAATATGGCAAAAGCTATACATATTCCGATGCAATAGAAAATATGAGCAAATGGAACGTCTACAACTATCTTAATAACATCTGGAATTGTGGATAATACCAAAATTGTATTAGAAAGATATGCATAAGCAATAAGCTTTCGGTCCCTACGGTACTTGGAATTCCTTGCCCAAGCCATACTGATTAGTACGAGACAAAGTGCAAGTATTATAAGATATGTATAATGAAAAATGTGCCTATATGGGTCTGAACGAACATAGCTAGTGAAATATTCATATCTAATAAAGGTATCAGTATCAGGATTGCCATAGATAATTACATCAAAGGCTGCAGCTACAACTGCGATACTTACTATTAGATATTCGGCCACATTACTGAAATTAAGACAACTGGTTATCAGAATGATTTCTGAAACCAGATAAATGTCTATGCCGATTAAGCCTATCACTCTAAATATGTAGGCGTGTTGTAGATTTGTGCTGATGGACATAATCGAATATCCTGTGAGGCACATTCCATTTCCAAGGGCTAGCAAAAAAACGGCGTACTTAAAAATACCACGAGTATGTTTTTCTCTTTTTAGAAAAACAGCTCCCAGTTGGATAGATACGGCTCCAGCCATCAATAATAAGATATTAACGTATAGTATATTTTTTAAAAATAGTTCCATAGGTATATTATATAAAATAATTTTCTGATTTTCATTATCATTCTAGATGAATTGTGGTATTATTTCTATAAGTTAGTATTATTATTACTAAGGGGATGGAGTATGAGAGTAGCAGTTATTGATGACGAAAGCATCTTTCGCATGCAACTAAAAATGATGGTAGAAAAGCTTTCAATCGCAAAGGGGGTACAGATTATTGTAGATGAGTTCCCTGGAGGAAGGGAATTTCTTGATTCGCTATCTGAAAAAAGATATGATATAGTCTTCATGGACATTTATATGCCGGATATGGATGGAATAGAGACAGCCAAGACCTTGAGAAAAAGGACAGAGCGTACATTTTTAGTATTCCTTACAGCCTCTGATGGGCATTATCCAGATGCATTTTCGTTACATGCGTTTGACTATGTCACCAAACCATTTACTAAGGAGCGTATTAATCAGGTTCTTACAGAGATTCTTGAGCATACACCACTCGATACAGCATTTATCAAGGTATCCAATGCTGGCAAGGATGAGCGCGTTAAGCTAAAGGATATTGTTGCTGTGACAACAGATGGTCATTATTTGGAAATTAATAAAAATGATAAAACAATGAGAAGGATTCGACTCACTTCAGGTGAGTTTTTGGAATTGACTGGGTCTGACAAAAGATTCTCAATTATCAATAGAGGTATTATTGTCAATATGGACTATTTAGACCGCATTGAAGGGCTAAATGCATATATGATTGACGGCAATGCCTATCCTGTCTCTACACGCAAATTACAAGAACTAAAAAAGCATGTGGAAGAATACAAATACAATAATCAGTAGAATATATTTTTAATAAAATTATAAAGCTAGCGCAATCAGTCTTGCCAGATTTTCGACAATCCTGCCAAAACTATTGCCTCTAGCTTTTTTTCTGTTAATCTATTATGAGAAAAAAGTAGAGAAAGGGTAAAAGGTTATGAAGGCAGAATCGGCAAGAGCATTAGCATTAGGCTTGTCGACAATTACATTATCGGGCGCTGTATCATTTCCAGTGCAGGCAGAGGCTACAGAGGATTCTGATAGCCTTGTTAGTGTACCTTCAGAAGAAGCTTCTGTTGATAATCAGGCAAACGAAGCTACTGTTGAGGAAGAGGCAATTACCCTTTCAGAGTCAATAGAAGAGACTGTTCCTGATACAGTTAATGGCGCAGAGATACCAGAGGCAGCTGTTGCTAAGGAGCAGGTCAGTGAAGCCGCAGAGGCGGTTCATAATATTACAAAGGCTAAAGAGGCTATGACTGACGCGTCAGATGCGCTTAGTTCTATAGCAGAGACTACTGAGGACTCTACGGATGAGGCACTGTTAACTACAGGGGAAGCCAAGTCTATAGCTCAGGCAGCCGGTAATGCAGTTTTGGCAGAGGACACTCTCAAGGAAGATGCATTGTCAATCATTGCAGATGCTGAAAAGACAATAGACCAGGCTACTACAGATTTCAATGCTGCCAAGGACACTTATGACAGTGCGCTGGATAGCTTTGAGGCTGCCAAGGAAGATTACGATACGGCAGTTGTGGCATACAATAACAACAAAACAGAAGCGATTGCAGATTTGGATAGTGCAAGGAAAGCTCTTGATGATGCAAGTGCACGTTTTGATGAGATGCAGGCTCAATTAGAAGCTGCTAAAGAGGCTTTGGTTTCAGCTGGAGCTCAGGCTTTAATTTCAGCAGAAGATAATAAAGTAGATGTTACTTCATATATAGAAGCAGTTGTTAAGTATTATTACGTTCCTAATAAGGAATTAGCTGAAGGCCAACAGATATCAGACTTCAAAGTTACTGGCACGAATGATGATTATGTTTCAATTACATATAATATCGTCGATGAAGCAGGAAATATTCTTAGAACAGTTGATGCTGATTATGGATATACCTTAGACACATCAACTGGCGCAGTTAACATTTATGATAATAAGCTGTGCTATGAATATACGGATGCAAGTGGCCAGGTTATTCGTCTTACCAAAGAACAGGCACAGGAATTAGATGATAACCGGGTAGAAATAGGAAGATACTTTACCGCTACAGGCTTCTACATTCCAAGGTATCAGGATAAGGTTAATTATCGAGGTTATATTTCTATTGTTAACTACACGGATGCCAAGGCTATTGCGCAGGGAAAAAGCTTAATTTCAGAAGAATACAGTGATGAAAGATATTACTTAAATCCAGTTATTGAATATGCTAATGGTACTAAGACACCAATACTCATCGCTTATTCGTTAAATCTTAATTACAATGTTTTTTACGACCAGGTTGAAACCTACTATGTGGGTAAGCAGGCGCCGGACTATGATGTAGCAGTAGAGCAATTAGCTTCTTCTGGAAAGCTGGTTATCAGCTCTTTGGATGAATACAATAGAGGTATAATCAGGTATGTGCAGCAGTATGCTGTTTCTGATAATGTGGCATCAGCTGAATATTCTTCATACAATGAAGCTATTGCTGCAGTTGTAAAGGAAGCTGACAGGACATACGGCACTAGTGGTATAGATGTTACTAACAGCAGTAATCTTTCAATAGAAGAAAAGATTAAATATGCTACACTTTTCGAGAAGCATATTAATGATGATAATCCATTCTTTACTAATTTGGATTCGGAATATACCAACTATATTTCGTCTGTGAGGATGAAGCTTAAAGAATATGCAACGTTTCTTAGTAATATAAAAGAGGCTAAGGATAATTATGAGGCTGCACAGGCTAGGGTTATAAAGCTTGAGGACGATATTAAAAAACTAGATGGAGCAAATGATATAGAATCGGCTGCACGTTTAGCGGTGCTTCAGGCCAAGCTAGATACAGCCAAGCTAAATCTTGAAACGGCAAAAGAAAATCTGGAATCATCTAAGGCATATCTTTCTGATGCGAAGGCAGCTTTTGATAACAGATTTAACGTTAGATTGGAGACTCCTGTGACACCGGTGATGCCAATTGCTCCACAGATTAATCAGGGCGTTATCAATAATATGATAATAGACGCGGTAGATGTCCCAGCAGAAGAGGAGCCAGAAGAGCTACAGGAGGAAGAGCTTGAAGCTACCCCAGAAGCTCCTACAAATAATGATGTAAGAAATGGTGGACAGGGCGAAGCCTCAGAAGCTTCAGCTCCAGAGGAACCGGTTGAAGATACAGCTACAGATGAGCCAGTTACAATACCTGAGGAAGAAACTCCAAAGGCAATTACAATAGCAGGGCTTCTTGCTAGAGGCAAATGGTTTATTGGCTTAGCTGGTGTTTCCACTGCCGGAATAGGTGTTGCTGTTATAGAAGCTAAGCATCGTGCAGCAATCAAGCTGTTGGATAAACTAAATCAATAATATAGTAATTATAAAGGAATTAGCAATGTGTTTGCTGATTCCTTTTTTTGTTGTCTGTATGATTTTGATTATATTTAGTAACGTTTTTGCCAGAATTTTGACGTTCTTGCCAAATCGTTGTATCTGAATTTTTAAAATGCTAAATTTGACCTTGGAGAATTTCACATATAAAACACATAGTGTTAACAAAATTTTTAAGTTGAAAGGGAAATCGAGATGAAGAATAAGGTTGTTAAGTCGATGACATTAGGTATTTCCGCAGTCACTCTTGCTGGCTCTATGAACATGACTGCACTTGCAGCAGAGCCTACAAATGAAACAGAGATACAAACTGAGGGGGTTCAGGCAGAAGAGCTTGAAACAAATGGAGAAGATGATGATACTAATTCATCGGTCGCTGAGGGTGAAAATACAATAGCAGAGACACAGGGAACAGATGCAGCTGCAGATTTAGAGTTAATCAAGCAGCTAGTTACAGAGGAAGTCACAAATGCTATCGAAGAAGAGGCTAAGGAGGCAATCACTGATTTAAATAGTCAGGTTGAAGATGTTGTAAATCCTGAAGCAAAGGAAATCACTGAAGCAGATACAGCTTTGGATGCAAGAATTCAGGAAATCATGAAGGACAAGGTAAATGCTGATTGTGTCGTTAATAGAATTGATGGTGACACAGTTGAGGTTACATATAATGATGGAACAGAAGATAAGGCTGTAAGATACTATTATACAGTAGATGAGTCTTCAGGTAATATTACTTTTACAACAGAAGAATATAGCCTTGCTGTTGAGGCAGATTTACCAGACGCACCAGATTATAAAGATAATTTGACAGAAAAGGTCGTAGATGAAGCTAAGGCTAATGCTGAGATGAATGACCTCATGGAGGCTAATAGCCAAAATGTTGTTAAGCGTTATTTCATTGGTGGTACATATTATACAGAAGAAGAGTACAAGGCATTAAATCTTTCTGAAGATCAGCAGAAGATGGTTACTTATGCTAACGTAATCCTTATGGATGAGGATTCTGTTAAGAAGTACACAGGAGAGGATTTTGATACACCTTCAGTAGAAAATCTTCTTGCAGCTGGCGATGCTACTGTAGTTTCTTACTTTGACGAAGATGGTAAGTATATTCAGACTGTAATTGATGTAGTTACTAAGATTAAGTATAAATATGTAAACGGAACACTCAAAGAAATCGACAACGAGAAGAGAAATGAGATAGTTAGTAATTTCTATAATAGCGTTCAGAATCAAATTAATAATATCTCATTAAAGAATTTAGGCTGGGCATTACCTTTTGCATCAGCAACAGATGCTTCAGAGTTTCCACCAATCCCTCAGGATATAAATTATGCTGAAAATAAGTATATTGCATTAGGTCTTTATCACGAGAATACTGAGGATGGATTTACATTAAATGGTGCAAGCAGATTTTATAGTGAGTCTTATGTAAATGAGTACTATAAGAACAATCCACTTACAACATTTAAGGCATATGTTTATAAAATACATTTCGAACTTACAGGAACAACAAATGCGCTTGTATTAACTGATAAGCTTGTTCCAACACCAGAGCCAATTCCAGGTCCAACACCTGAGCCTACACCAGTACCTCAGCCAGAGCCAACACCGGTTCCAACACCTGAGCCTGCACCAGTACCTCAGCCAGAACCAACACCACAGCCTACTCCAGGACCTGGCCCAGCTCCAGCTCCAACACCAAGTGTAGTGCCAGTTGCACCACAAGCTGTTGTTGTACCTGAGGTTGCACCAGTACCATTGGCTGGTCCAGAACAGCCAGCAGCATCTACTAACAGAAGAGTTAATAGAGTAGCAGCAGTAACAATCGAAGATGATGATACTCCACTTGCAGCTGAAACAGCTAGTGAGGAAAATAATGCAGTAGCTTCAACATCTGAAAAGGTTGAGAATACAGAAGAAGTTGCTGTTGAGGATCCTTCAGTTCCTGAAGCTGGCGAAGTTAAGAAGAGCTTTTTACAGCGTTCATGGTGGTGGTGGTTACTTATTATCATCGCTGTAATATCAGGAGCTATCGCTTACGAGAAGAAGAAGGGTAACAACAAAAACGAGGAATAATGATTATGAAAGTGCTTATTTTCAGGGTAAAAATGTTTAAAACAATGTTTGAAAACTATAAGTTGAGAAAACAGCTTAAGAGGGGAGAACTTGATAAAAACAAATAAGCCTAAAAATAGCTTGTTGCCAGAAATGGTAACAAGCTATTTTATTTGTCAAAATTTGAATTTTAAATAAAGCTATTAACGGATTATAACTGTGATGTGCAGTGTGGACAACGTGTTGCCTTGATATCAATCTTGCTGTAGCAGTAAGGACAATCCTTTTCGGTAGGAGCAGCAGCCTCTGCCTCTTCCTTGTCACGCTTGATGATAGCGGCAGCTCTTTCACTTGCACGGTTTAAGCCTTTAATAATGCAGAAAATAACAAGTGCTGTGATTAAGAAATTAATTACTGCAGTAATGAAATTGCCGTAATAAAGAGTTGGTGCTAATTCCCCAATACCAAGTGTAACCTTAAGCTCAGAAAAATCTGTTCCACCAAAGATTCCAAGAATTGGTGTAATAATGTCCTCATTCAATGATGTGACGATTGCTGTGAAAGCACCGCCGACAATAACACCGACTGCCATGTCCATTACGTTTCCACGCATGATGAATTCTTTAAACTCTGAAATGAATCCTTTTTTACTCATAATTACCTCCCTTGTAGTATTAAGTTATTATCACTGTTATTTTAGCTATTTCTTGTGCAATTAGCAAGAAATAGATTATAATAATAAAGGTGCGATTGGGCATAATGATTTAAAGGAGAATTTGTTATGGGTTTATTTGACAAAAAGAAAAAAGAAAAAAGTACAGCAGAGGCTGCTGAAAATATTAAATTAGAGGATGCAGATGTTACTGCGTCTGTTGACACAAGCAGACGTTTTTCAGTAATTGTAGATGGTGTTACCACTATGCTTGATGGCAATGGTAGCATTGTTTCTGGAACCCTTTTCGGTAAGGTGTTAAAGGGTGATAAGGTCTATGTATATATGGCAGGTGTTCCAGCTGTAGAATGTGAGGTTCAAGCTGTTGAGGCAAAAATAGAGAATAGAACTTCTATTGTAGATGAGGCCGAGGATACAAATGTTTCCCTTCAGCTTACATTACCAGATGAAGTACAGCTTAAGAAATATTCTGTAATTACAAATGTTCCACCTCAGGATAAGGTAAATCCTAAGGTTTCCGTAGAGAATCCCGCACTAGCAGGAATTATCAACGGAATGACTAAATATGGTCAGGATAATGGCTTCCATGCCACAGTGGCATATCATGTTAGCCACGGACATTTCCTTACACCTATCAAGATGGACGCTGAGCCAGAGGTTAATGAAAATGGTGTAGCTGTAATTAAGAAGGATACAAGAATCGGCTTTTATATGCTTAAATCTCAGATGAAGCTTGCAGGTACACCTGAGGATAAAGACAGCATGGTACTCCCATTGTTTACAGACTGGACATCACTTCGTAGATGGGAAGGACTTGCAAAGGATGGACAAAGAGTTCATACTCAGATACTTTCATTCCAGGATGTATATGCACTCCTTAAGCGAGGAGATGCATACGCTGGTATTGCAATCAATCCATTTAATCCAGTTCCATGCACTCTTCCTATTCCATATTTGGATACTATCACTGGAACACCAGGCTATCAGGCAGAGTTTGCGCCTAAATCAGAGGGTGGTCACGTTAAGGAAGAAAAGGTTCCTGCTGGCAAGAGAATACTTCTTGGGGTTCCAAAGGACGGAGAGGAAACTAACGCTATTCGCGCTAAGCTCTTAGAATACGGTAAGGCCCACGACGATATTTATTCCATCAGCTTCTTAACAAAGGTTGAGGAAGACACAAAGGTTGTTAGACATTTGGTAGTGCTTGAGTTCCCTGAGGAGTACACTCCAGAAAATATGAAGCCACACATGGAGGCAATTTATCAGGAGCTTGCGCCTATTGCAAAAGAAATCAACCAGATCGAATATGCAATCAAAGGCAAAATACCAGCCATCGACAACGTAGTAGCGGAGCACGCATTGCAGATGGTGGTATATACGAAGTAACAGGTAGTAGCGCAACCTCGTAATACTTCAAGCTCCCGCAAGCCATCTCCCATTGGAAAGCAACAGAAACTCCCCGCCGGCGTGGGTCCCCTCTGTTGCTTTCCATGGGGCCCTCTTGCTCGCGCTTGCCTAGGTTATGTAGTTGCGCTTTTAGATGAGCCCGTAGGTAACAAGGATGATAATTCTCAAGCGAAGCATCCTAGCGAGCGGAGATTTATCATACTTGTTACCGTAACGGGCGGATTATGGGGGAGAATGTTTATGAAGCTAGATATTAAGAAGACGATACAGATGGGATTCGGGTTTCTTAGTATATGTGCCTTTTGGCAGATGTACA
>JAGBJE010000176.1 GCA_017934625.1 Pseudobutyrivibrio sp.
AGCAACCATGTACGCAATTATTGCAACAGGTGGTAAGCAGTACAAAGTTTCTGAAGGCGATATCATTACCATTGAAAAGCTTGGTGTAGAAGCTGGTGAGAAGGTTACTTTTGATCAGGTTCTTGCTGTTAGCGACAAGGATCTCAAGGTTGGCGACCCAACAGTTAAGGGTGCTACAGTAGAGGCTTCTGTTGTTAAGGAAGGCAGAGGTAAGAAGGTAATCGTTTACAAGTACAAGAGAAAAACAGGTTACCACAAGAAGAATGGCCACAGACAGGCTTTCACTCAGGTTAAGATTGAGAAGATTAACGGCTAATTATGGTTTCCGTTATTATTACTAAGCAGGGTGCAGATATCAAGCAGGTTTCCTTGGACGGACATGCTGGAGATGCTGAGGCAGGACAAAATATTGTTTGCGCAGCAGTTTCAGTTTTGGCTATCAACACTTTTAATAGCATTGAACGATTTACTGATGATGCTTTTACAGTTGATGCGGCTGAGGATGGAGGTCATTTAGTTATGGCATTTCCTGATAAGCTTTCTGATAAGGCACAGCTTTTGCTGGATTCAATGTTACTCGGTTTAGACGAAATTCAAAAACAATACGGTGATGAATATATTTCACTCACATACAAGGAGGTGTAAGACATGTTACAGATGAACCTTCAGTTCTTCGCTCATAAAAAGGGTGTAGGCTCTACAAAGAACGGTAGAGATTCAGAGTCTAAGAGATTAGGCGCAAAGAGAGCAGACGGTCAGTTCGTTAAGGCTGGCAATATTCTTTACAGACAGCGTGGTACAAAGATTCTTCCAGGCAACAATGTAGGTCTCGGTGGAGACGATACACTTTTTGCTTTAGTTGATGGAGTACTTCGTTTCGAAAGAAAAGGTAGAGACAAGAAGCAGGCTTCTGTCTATCCAGTAGAACAGTAATTAATTGACCCGACTATGCGTATTACGTAGTCGGGTTGTTTTTTTAGTAACAACGTAGTTAATCATAATAGCTGATTTTAGCGTATTTAAGTGTGTAGCGAACAAGCTATTATATTTCTTTAGCTTCACGTGTTAGTGAAGCGGAGAAATCATAATGCTGGTTGGCGTAACACACGGAGGTAAGCAGGGATAAATCGGCGGATTAGGAGTTTTTATGTCATTTGCTGATAGAGCAAAAATTATTATAAAATCAGGTAAAGGCGGCGACGGTCATGTTAGCTTCCGTCGTGAAAAGTATGTTCCAAACGGTGGGCCAAATGGTGGCGACGGTGGTAACGGCGGTAATGTTATATTTGAGGTGGATCCAGGTCTTAATACTCTTACAGATTATCGTCACAGACGTAAATTCGCAGCAGAAAATGGACAAGAAGGCGGCAAGGATAATTGCCATGGTAAGAACGGTGCAGATTTGATCCTTAAGGTCCCAGAGGGAACAGTTATTAAGGATGCTGCCAGTGGTAAGGTTATTGCTGATATGTCTGGTGATAACAAGCGTCAGGTTGTTCTTCCAGGTGGTAAGGGAGGCCTTGGTAATCAACATTTTGCCACATCTACAATGCAGGCACCAAAATACGCTAAGCCAGGTGTAGATGCTATTGAGCTTGAAGTTCTTCTTGAGCTTAAGGTTATTGCTGACGTAGGCCTTGTGGGTTATCCAAATGTTGGTAAATCTACATTCCTTTCACGCGTCACTAACGCTGATCCTAAAATTGGAAATTATCATTTTACAACACTCAGCCCAAATCTTGGTGTTGTAGATGTTGATGATATAAATGGTTTTGTTATTGCTGATATTCCAGGTCTTATTGAAGGCGCATCAGAAGGAATTGGACTTGGTCATGAGTTCCTTCGCCATATCGAGCGTACAAAGGTCATTATTCACATGGTAGACGGTGCTTCTGTAGAAGGTCGCAACCCTATTGAAGATATCAAGACTATCTCTGCAGAGCTTGAAGCTTACGATAAAGCACTTCTTAACAAGCCACAGGTTATAGCTGCCAATAAGATGGATGTTATTGGTGAGGATGAAAATGAAGTTATCCAGGCTTTAAAGAATGAGTTTGAGCCTAAGGGAATCAAGGTATTTCCTATTTCTGCTGTAAGCGGTAAGGGCCTAAAGGAATTATTATACGAGGTTGTAAGATTGCTTGATACCTGTGATGACGCACCTATCGTTTATGAGCAGGAATTTGATCCTACAATTCGTGCATTTGATGATGAACCATACACCGTTACTATTAACGATGAGGGTGATTATGTTGTTGAAGGACCTCGTATCGAAAAGATGCTTGGCTACACTAACCTTGAGTCTGAAAAGGGATTCATGTTCTTCCAGAACTTCCTTAAGGAGCAGGGTATTCTTAAAGAGCTTGAAGAAAAGGGTATCCAAGAAGGTGATACAGTTAGGATGTACGGTTTAGTATTTGATTATTACAAGTAAGAGGTATTAAAATGACTAATAAACAAAGAGCTTATTTATCATCTTTAGCAGCTGAATTAAGCCCAATTTTACAGATTGGTAAGGCAAGTCTTACACCTGAGCATACACAGGCTGTAGATGAAGCTTTAGAGGCTAGAGAGCTTATAAAGATTAATGTATTAAAAAATTGCTTTGATGACCCACGTGAAATGGCTCAGATTCTTGCAGAGCGTACTCACTCAGAGGTTGTTAGAGTTATCGGTAAAAAGATTATACTTTACAGGGCAGCTAAGAAGCCTGTTATTAAATTACCTAACTAATAGGAGCTTAAAATGGCTAGAATAGGCGTATATGGGGGCACATTCAATCCTATACATAATACTCACATAGGAATTGCACAGGCAGCTCTCACCCAGTACAAACTTGATAAGGTGTATTTTTTAGTTGCAGGAACACCACCTCATAAGAACACTGCAGATGGTATTTCTGACATTAATAGGCTTGATATGGTTCGTATTGCTATTAAGAATATACCTTTATTAGATATTGATGATAGAGAGATTTATAGGGCTGGAAAAAGCTATTCATATATTACGTTTTCAGAATATCATAATGAGAGACCTGATGATGAAATTTTCTTTATTATGGGTAGTGATAGTCTAATTAATTTTAAGAATTGGGTTAAGCCTGAGGTAATTTCTGAATATGCCACTGTTCTTGTTGCTCCAAGGGCAGGAGATAAAATGGAATCCATTGAGCATGCTATTCATGAATGTAAGAATATGTTCGATGGAGATTTTATGCTTATTAATTACGAGGCCAATGCATTAGCTTCATCAGAAATAAGAGATTCATTTTATTCTAGTGATATTATTAAAGCGGATGTTTGTGATGGAGTAAGAGATTATATTAAAAATCATAATCTTTATAGTAAATATACTTATTCAATATCTGATGTTGCGCGTTTGGATGAGGCTATGAAAAAGGAGCTTAAGCCTAGTAGGTATACCCATACTATTGGTGTTGCTAACATGGCTTACAGCCTTGCAATTAGATGGAATTATCCCGCTGTAACAGCGCAGGTAGCTGGAATGCTTCACGACTGTGCTAAATGCATTTCAGATGAAAAACGAATTAATGTATGTGAAAAGAATAATATTCCTATTACAGATATTGAATACAAATTTCCGCATTTGTTGCACGGCAAGGTAGGAGCTCATTATTGCAAGAGTAAATATGAAGTATTTGATGAACAGATTGCCCATGCCATTGCTGTTCATACCACGGGTTGTCCAAATATGAATCTATTAGATAAGATTATATTTGTTGCAGATTATATTGAACCAGGCAGAGATAAACAGCCTAGATTAGATGTTATCAGGGCTATGGCTTTTACGGATTTAGATATGTGTGTTTATTTAATATTAGAGGATTCAGTAAACTATCTTAATTCTAATCCAGACATGGTAGACCCAACTACCATAGATACATTTGAATATTACAAATCATATATAGAAAAGAGGTAAAACATGGAAGCTAGAGAAATAGCAAAATTAGTTTGCAAAGCACTTGATGATAAAAAGGCTATTGATATTAAAGCTATTGATATATCTGAGGTTAGTGTTATGGCAGATTTCTTCATTGTTGCATCTGCATCTAACCAAAGCCAGATGAATGCTATGCAGGATGAAGTTGATAGAGTGCTTTATGAGCAGGGCATTCATGCTAAATCAATCGAAGGAAACCGTTCAAGCACTTGGGTACTTATGGATTATGAGGATGTTATTGTGCACTTATTCTCAGAGGAAGATAGATTATTCTATGACCTTGAGAGAATTTGGAAAGACGGAATCATAATAGATGCAAAAGAACTGTAAAATATACCCCCTATACCAGCTTGTATAGGGGGTAATTTTTTAGAAGAAACGGAATACACCAAATACTTTACCAAGGATAACACAATTATCAACAATGATAGGATCCATAGTATCGTTCTCTGGCTGGAGACGAATGTGACCATTTTCTTTATAGAATGTCTTAACAGTAGCACTATCATCAACAAGAGCTACAACCATATCTCCATTATTAGCAGTATCCTGCTGTTGAACAATAATAGTATCACCATCAAGAATGCCGGCGTTTATCATTGATTCACCCTTAACACGAAGCATGAATGCCTGACGATTAGGAACATGCTCAGCTGGAATAGGGAAGTATTCATCAATGTTCTGAACAGCGAGAAGTGGCTGACCAGCAGCTACATTACCTACAACTGGAACATTAACAACCTCACGACGAATCATGTTAAAATTATCATCGATGATTTCAATAGCACGAGGCTTAGATGGATCACGCTTAATATAACCGTTCTTCTCCAGTGTCTCAAGATGAGAGTGAACTGATGATGTAGAACGAAGATTACAAGCATCACACAATTCCCTAACTGTAGGAGGATAACCCTTATTAAGAATAGCTTCTTTTATAACTTCAAGGATCTCACGCTGCTTAGCAGAAATTTTTCCATATGCCATAGTGAAATTCTCCTTTCAATAATTATCTGATACTACAATAACATACTGAACATATTTTTGCAAACAAATATTCCGAAATTTTGTTCGTAAAAAGTATTGACAAAACGACTGTTCGGTATTATATTGTTACCAGAACAAAGGTTCCGAACATTGATTTGGAGGATTTAATTATGAGAAAGAATACTAAGGCAGAATTAATCGTAAGAAATAGAAAAATCATGTTGGTAGTTGCCATTTTAGCCACAGTCTTATTCAGTATTATCTTATTTACTAATAAAGCAGCTGCTGAGAATAGTCGTGAGGTTTATACATATTATACTAGCTATCAGATTCAATCCGGGGATACACTTTGGTCTATAGCAGATCAATTCATGGGGCCAGACTATACTGATAAAAAGGATTTCATTAATAACATCAAAACCCTCAATCATCTTGGGGATGACAATATTACAGAAGGAAAGTTTTTAGTTATAGAGTATTCTTCCTATGATAAGCTGTAGATAGCCTATTCAAACTCTCTTGCATATATGATAATATATATATGAATTTTAGATAGGATTTACACTATATTTTGTGTTCAGGAGAGTATATGTTACGTTTTTTAATTGCTATATTGTTTAATGCCAAGCGTGGGCCGCAGCTAGTATCTGCTATGCGTAAGATGATTAAGCATAAGGATAAATACCCAGAGAAGACCAGGTATGCATTGGCACTTAAATTAATAAGATACCTTAAAAAGAGCGCCAGAATTACTACAGAGGTATATGGCACTGAGAATTTGCCTTCAGAAGGGGGATATGTAATGTATCCTAATCATCAGGGCAAATATGATGCGTTAGGTATTATGTATGCACATAGGGAGCCTTGTACATTTGTTATGGATAAGGCTAAGTCCTACGGATTTCTTGTTCGAGAAATGGTTGATCTATTAGGTGCTAAGAGACTTGCTCTTGATGATGTAAGGCAAAACATCCGTATTATGGATCAAATCACAAAAGAGGTTCTTGAGGGGAAAAGATTTATTCTTTTTTCTGAAGGCGGCTATAACACTAATGGTAATATAGTACAGCGTTTTAAACCAGGTAGCTTTAAATGTGCTATGAGAGCAAAAGTACCTATCATTCCGGTAACACTGATTGATTCCTATATTGCATTCAATAGCTTAAAGCCAGGCCCTGTTAATACCAAGGTTATTTTTGGCAAGCCTATTACTTATGATATGTATAAAGATATGAAAACTCATGAAGTAGCGGATATAGTTCGTTCTACCATTATTTCCACGATGGAAGAATATGGAGTTTATGTAAATAATCCTGAGAATAATCCTGATATCTTAGAAGATGATAATTAAGTCTTGAATTATTAAATATTGTAGTTATACTCAAATATGAAGCGTTTGTGGTAAACAGATGCTTCATATATTTTGTCTAAGGGAATGAATAACATGGAAAACATATTTGAAAAAGATATAAATATTGATGAATACAAACCAGAAAGCAGGGGTGTACAGGCATATAAAAGACTTTCATTACTTATAGGTATTTTTATAATTTATACTGTTTCATTTGAGTTCTTAACATATTTTTGGCTGATAAAGAAAAATATTTTTAATATATATTTACAGCCTAGGGCATATTTATTTGTTGGAATAGGTGTATTTTGTATTTGTTTAAGTGTATTGAATCTTGTTTTATATCTAGGAATAACCAGAGTCCTTGAGAATTGTACTATTGAGGAAAAACTAGATTACAATTTTTGTGTTTACAAAAAATCAAAAAGAAAGAAGAACAACAATGTTTTAACTGCAATTGCATGTAACTATGCAAGAATGGGTAACAAAGAAGGTTGTGCGCAAGCTCTATCCTTTTTATCAAAAGAATATCATCCTAAGATTTTAACTGATCTAAAAAAATGGATTGAATCTGATGAAGCTACATTTGATATTTCTTTATTAAAATTAAGAAAACGAGGTGCAGGAACAACAGCTAGTTCTTTTATGTTACTTATTATTGCAATAGGAGTATTCAGTTCATGCTTAAGTAGTAGTGACATCATTTACAGTGGTTTAAGCGATTCTATCATTTCTATTATTGGAATTATACAGGCAGGTGCATGGTTATATATAACAATGTATATAATCGGTTTCCTAATCTATATTTTGGGAAGAAATTCTATCTTTACAGGAGCACATTTTTTAAGAAACTATAGAGTTGGAATAATGCTTATAGCAATTTTGATATTATTATTCTATTGTAGTATTAATCCTATAGTTCAATATACCTTCGAATCTAAGCCTGAGGAAAATGATTCTAGTACAGAATATTCATCTGATATCTATAATGAAGATAGCTATGATTACGATTATGGTAATGATTACGATTACGACTATGAAGAATCCTACGACGATAGCTACCCGGCTGAAATAGATATAATGAATGAAATGATAGTTCTATGTAATTACTTGCAGAAGAATGGTGTTATTGATGATTTTAAAGTTGAACTTGGGTACTCTGCCAAAGGAGATGTAAAGGGCACTGTTGCTGAGGATTCAGATTATGTCTATGTACTTTATGATAATGGCACCAAAGAAGATGAAAATGGTAATGAGTGCATAGAACTAGTACTTGAGGCAGAGCCTCTTGATGACAGTGGCAATTCCTTAGGGCAGCAAGAAGCCAAGCTAATGGGATTTTACCTTGTTAATCTAAGCACAGATGAGGTTATTGATGAACATAAAACCACTTGGTAATATTAGCTTGATATTAGCCCACTGTCATACTGTAATTTGTGTGACACTTCTGTGACATAATATATGTATACTAGTTATTGTAAACATAATCTCAATAATATGGATAAAGGAAGGTGTTAAAATGAAAAAAATGGTATTAGCATTAATGTGCTCAGTGTTATTGGTAGGATGTGGCAAAGCTGGCAATGTAGAAACAGTAGAAGAAAATGTAGCTGCTAAGCAAACTGAAGAAGCTACTTCAGCTGAAGATGATTCTTTAACAGAAGAGCCTGAAGCTGTAGAAGATGACTCTTTAATTGGTGCTGATTTATCACAAATCCTTGATATCTCAGATTGTGATACTTTCACCCAAATTGTAGATAAGGTATTAGAGCCTGGTATGGGTTATACCAACGAAAAAATAGGTGATACAGATGCTTTACTCGTTTGTGGCGGCGCATACGACAATATGGATGGTAATATGGCAGCCATTGATTCAACTATTTACATCTATGATAAGGATGGTGTGCCTACATGTATAGGTTCTGTATCATCCAATGGTACAGCATATCCACTTGCAGCTAAAGACGGTATATTATATGTAGCCATTTATCATGGAATATCTACATACACTATTACAGATGGTGAGTTACTTGAAACGGAAGCAGCCTGGACAGAATATGATGAAGATGGTAATGAAACATATTATTATTCAAAAGATGGCGGGGATGCTACACAGGTTGATTCATTAGACGACCAGACAGCATTAGAAGAAAAATATTATGATGCATCTATCCTTAACTTTGATGTTATAGCAGAATAAAATTCACATAACATTCACTTAGCATTAAGTTACATATCAAATAGGGAGAGTAATATAACATCATCGCAAGAGCGATAAAACTTTTTCATATATCATTCTCCCTTTAAAAAGCGGCCTCTGGTCGCTTTTTTGTTGTTAAAACATAATTCTTTAAAACTTTTAGAATATAATATGAGTACAAATTATTAAGCATTGATTAATTTATGGATTAAATATTTACAAAGGCCCGCATGTAAAGAGGGGAGTATTTCTATGGTTTTAAAGGAATATGATGGCGATTTATTCAGTATCAATGATAGAGATACATATTATGCCCAGGGAATTTCTGCTGACTTTATAATGAAAAAAGGTATCTCTGTTAAGTTTAATATGACCTACAATACCAGAGAGCGTTTAGTTGCAAAATACGGTAATTATTTAAACAAATGGGATTCTACGAATGATAATTCTCAGGGCTTTTGTATTTTAGAGGATAAGGTATTAAATCTTGTAATAAAAAGAGATTATCGTGAACAGCCAACTCTTATGGCTGTAAGTATGGCTTTTTTTGAGATGCGTAGAATTATAATAAGTAAAAATATCAAGTTAATATCTATGCAGCGTATAGGCTGCGGATTAGAAGGCCTTAACTGGGAGGATGTAAAAAGACAACTTGAAATTGCGTTAGAAGATACTGATGTTACCATAAAAGTTTATAGAACTTAAAAAATAAGGGTTACTACATATCAAATGTAATAACCCTTTATTTTTATGCTGTTTCACTTTCTTTATTGGAAGTTTCTACCTTTTCTTTTAATTCTCTTTCATGTAATTCTTGAATATCTTCTAAAGCAGAGAGCATTGGTTTAACATCCTTGTGAAGAATAATTCTTTGCACATAATTATGTGTGATTTTCATAACTGTACCACTTAAAGCAATAACACCAATAAGGTTTGGAATAGCCATCATACCATTCAGTGTATCTGAAATATCCCATGCCAAAGATAAATCCATTGTTGCACCAATTACTATGAAAAGAACAAATACAATCTGATAGAACTTAATGTTTTTTCTGCCAAATAAATACTCAAAACCTTTGCTACCATATTGGCTCCAGCCAAGAGTTGTAGAGAAAGCAAAGAGTAGAATAGCAATTGCAATAAATGCAGAACCAAATTTTCCAAATACAGTAGAAAATGCTTCCGCTACTAGAGCGGTAGAAACCTGGTCAGAAATAACAACACCTGTATCTAAATCTACGAGACCGCTTGAAAGTACAGCAAAAGCAGTGATTGTACAAACAATAATTGTGTCAGCAAATACTTCGAAGATGCCCCACATTCCCTGAACTACTGGCTCTCTTACATTAGAGCTTGAATGAACCATAACAGATGAACCAAGACCGGCTTCGTTAGAGAAAACTCCACGCTTCATTCCCCATTGAACAGCCATGGCAACTCCGCTTCCAACAATACCTCCACCAACAGCTCGCATTCCAAACGCACCTTTCATAATAGATATAAATACAGCTGAAAACTGATCAATATGTACAACACAAACAATAATTGCACAAATCATATAAATGATTGCCATAAAAGGTACCAGCTTTTCAGTAACAGCTGCAATCCTCTTAAGTCCACCAACAATAACAAGGCCACCTAAAATCATAAGAAAAATACCAGTTACGATAGATGGTATACCAAAAGCTGATTTAATATTTACAGCTATTGAATTAACCTGGCCCATATTTCCAATACCAAAAGAAGCACCTACGCAAAATACGCTAAATAATATAGCAAGGAATGCACCAATGTGTTTGCAGCCTGGTTTTGATCCCAAACCATCATGTAAGTAATACATGGCACCACCGCACCATTCATTTCTTTCATTTCTTCTACGATAGTAAATACCAAGTACATTTTCAGAAAAATTTGTCATCATTCCAAAGAAAGCAACTATCCACATCCAAAATATAGCACCAGGACCGCCTGAAGCGATAGCGGCAGCAACACCAGCAATATTACCTGTACCAATTGTAGCAGCAAGGGCAGTGCAAAGACTTTGGAACTGGGAAATCTGAGTGTCTTCTTTATTGGTATGTGCTGTAACATGAGAATCCTTGAAGATTCCTCCAACAGTATTTTTAATCCAATGCTTAAAATGACTAATCTGAAAGAACTTAGTAAGACAGGTCATTAATATACCTGTACCAACAAGCAAAATCAGCATAGGAAGCCCCCACACAAAGCCGTTAATAGCATTATTTACGATTTCTACTTTAGATAATATACCTTCCATATATTCTCCTTTGCTTCGTTTGATTATAAAAAAAGGCGTTCATGGCATCCATGAAACACCGTCGTTTCTTAAATCAAAGAATAACATAATACTTTATCGGTGTAAAGTGCTAAATCATTAAATTTCTTATATTAAACGTTAAATCGTCATTTATATCAAATGTATTCCTTGAAATATTGGGAAAAAACATTAAAATATAAACGTTGAAGTTTTTGTTTTATCAAGGAGTAATTACAATGGAAAGCTTTTTATATTCTATATTAGATTTTATTAATTATGTACATACATACATTCTTACATGGAATGATGCCTATGAAGCTAATTTCACAGATAAAGATTTACATTTTCTTGTAATCGGTTGTCTTGGCATGATACTTATATTTATCGTTCAACCTATTTTTACCTTACTTGCCAAAACAAATCATGTGCTTGTTATCAGTTGGATTTACGTATTTACGTTAATATTACTTCTAACCTTTGCAATAGAAATAGAGCAGAAGATTACCAAGAGCGGAGTAATGGATTTTGAAGATATTGTCTTTGGAATTTGGGGCTTTATGCTTATGTTTTTAATATTTGCCGTGATTCGTTCAGTAATAATAGCCATAATTCATTTAATTACCGGAAAAAGCAAAAAAAGAAAATATGAATAATATCTTAATAAAAAGCAGTGAATACTATAATATAGATTCACTGCTTATATATTTCAATAAAACTCAATTCGTTCGGATATATTTGAACGAGGAAATGCTTCACTTAAGACAAGTCTTTGAAATCCACCAGTTATAAAATAATTGTATATGATGAATATTATTTTGAGGTCTAAGGGCCTCTTAATTTACATGAATAATGTAAAATATACTTGACATATTGTAAAGCTCTAGATAAAACATTGGATGAATTGTTTTGGGAGTAATCAAGGTATCATATTGCTACACGGAAAGGACAGAAAAATAATGGAATTGAGAAAAACTTCACCTAAGCAGATGCAGCTTATAAATGATGATTACCTTGGACGTGTAGAGAAGCTACGCCACGCATGTAGAGGAATCCTTATTAGTGAAAGAAATTATGATATGTATGCTTGACAAAAATACTCCTATATCGTAGTATAAAACTACGATATAGGAGCATTAAATTATGAAGACAAATGGTGGATTTCTTGTTACAAAAATAAAACAGCTGGGTGATCGTATATTTGAAAGGATACTTGCAGAAAAAAACATTGATGCATTTAACGGAGCTCAGGGAAGGATTCTGTATGTCTTATGGCAGGAAGATGGCGTTCCTATTAAAATTATTTCCGAGAAAAGCGGACTTGCAATTACTTCACTTACAACCATGCTTGAGCGGATGGAAAAAAACGGACTGATAAGCCGCAAAACTGATGAAGCTGATAAGAGAAAAACTCTTCTGTTCCTCACA